>JACQRJ010000064.1 GCA_016206505.1 Candidatus Peregrinibacteria bacterium
GGATTATATTTTTAACCCTCAAACTTATGAAAAGGTTGAAACGAATGTTTGTATGGATTTCTTTAATGATGAGCATACTGAATGTCGGAATTTTCCGTCTGGCCGCATATGCACAAGAGGCGCCAAGTGTCGTCATTAATGAGATTGCCTGGGCAGGTAGCGCCGATGGCTCCAATGATGAGTGGATTGAACTTTATAATGTCACAAATTCTCCTGTGGATTTGTCCGGCTGGTATATAGAGGATGATAGCGAGACTGTTTATATGATCGAAAGCGGAGTTTTGGCAGCTCATGGATATTTTGTAATTGAGGATACTGAAGAAGCTGTCAGTTCCTACAAAGCCCAGGTTGTCACCGGTTTGTCATTGGCAAATGCCGGAGATAGTCTCGTTTTAAAAAATAAAACCGGTCAGGTCATTGACAGCGTGAATACTTCCGGCGGCGCATGGTTTGCAGGGAACAGCACAAGCAAAGCCAGTATGGAAAGGATAAATCCGTCTTCAAGTGGTAATGATGCCTCTAATTGGGCCACAGCATTGTCGTCAAATGGAGAAAAAGGTAGGAATGGCAAGGCGATTTTGGGTACGCCCGGAAGCTACAACAGTAATTTCGGCGGCAGCGGGCCTGAAGTTTTTATCGAACCGTCTGAAACGATTGCATATAGCGGAGATGAGCTTGTGTTTGAAGTTGCGGTGAAAGATGTAACTGATTTTTATGCTTATGGCTTTGAACTGAATTATCCCGCTTTGATTTTGGAATTTATTTCGGCACAGGAGCAGGGTTTTATGAAGGCGGATGGCACAAAAACCGCGTTTAATGCAGCTTTGAAAGATGGAAAAGAAGGTACTTTGGTTGTGGGCAATGCGCGAATGGCAAATCCTGCAAAAGGTATTGATGGCAGCGGCGTACTTTTTCAGATGAAATTCAAAGTTATCAGCGAAGAAAGCGATAGCGGGGCCGTAGAATTTGGTGGAAAGAGCTTTGTGTCCGATAGTAAAGGAGACATTGTGGCCAAATATACAAATGCGGATGTCAATATCGCAGAAGGGCAAAGTGCAGTTGTTCAACTTGCAAATGTGGCGGCAAAGTTGGGAGAAAAACGTTACAGTTTTAAAATTTCCTGGCAGGAGGATCTGGATGGTGCAAATGGTTACATCGTGAAAAAAATGAAACCAAACGGTCAATTTGCTGAGATTGCAAATATTGCAGACAGTTTTTATGTCGATGAGAAAGACATAGTTCCGGGGGTTACTTACAAATATCAGGTAATTGCAGTAAAAAATAACGCAATGAGCGAACCTGTAGTCGTAACCGGAGTGGAGACGAGAGGAATAAAGGGAGACAATGATCGCAGCGATAGCGTGGATGGGCGAGATATTGAAAAATTAGCACGGGCTTTTGCAAGCGGAATGGAAGATGAAGAATACAATCCTTTGGCGGATAGTAATTTTGACGGTGTAATAGATGGAAGTGATTTGATTGATTTGGGAATGAACTTTGGGATGACTTATAAAGGCTAAGGATTCTGCGGGCTTTGGGGAGGCACATTTTATTTCTTTGCTCAAGCTGCTCTTTGATTCGCAAAGAAATAAAATGTGCCTCCCCAAAGCTTCAGACTTAACCTTTATAGAAGTAAGAATTTAATAATTAATACAAACTTTTTATGGAAAATGTGGAAACTGTTTATATCGAAGGCCAGTTTTTGGATGGTGATATTTTGAGAACTTCGGTTTTCGGAATGGATTTTGAGGAAGGAGTTTTGGGCATAGCGTTTAATCTAAAATACGACAATGAAATTCTGGATTTCATAAAATATGAGCCTGGAGAATTTCTGGAACAGGGCGGAGACCCTTTTTATCTGGTTTCAAATGATGAAGATGAAGGGAAAATCGTTTTCGGCGAAACTTTGCGGCGTGACGATGAATTTCCTTCGGGAGAGGGCAAAGTTGCAGATTTTTACTGGCAAATAATAGAAGACGGCGAGTTTACTTTTTCTTTTGAAAGAGGTGTTGTTTCTACGCTTGATGCGGTTAGGCAGGATTTGAAAAATGTAGATTGGCAAAGCATAATCTTGCGTCGGGATGAAGATGAGGAGCTGATTCTGAATGAGCAAGAGTCAATTTTAAATACCGGAGAGGCAAATTCTTTTTTTGACTTATCGAATTTGTTTCCCTGGTTTGCGATGGGGATATTTTTGATAGCCATCGGATTATTCATAAGCAAAAAAAGCTTTAAGAAAAGGACATATTCATCTGTCAATTTTAAATAAATTCTCTTTGTTTGTGTTTGAGGAAATTATGTATTAAATTTGTCTTAATTGATCAAATAATCCTCCTCATTCCATGATAAAAGAATTTATAACCATCCACGAAGCTGCAGAAATCAGCGGCAAATCAGTTCAGACCATTCGCAGAGCATTGAAAACAAAAAAAATAAAATTCCGCAAGAAGGGTACGGCTCAGGGTTTCAATTATTTAATTAGTCGAAATTCGATTTTGGACTTTTATAAAGTCAAAAACAGTTTTATGAGACACGGAGCGGATGAAGTTTTAAATGAGAATCAGGGCAAGATTCCTTTCGAAGCCGGTGAGGCCGATGCAATAAAGAACGATGTAAGAAATGGAGTTAAAAACGAAAAATTGATTGAAGAGGCGTCTGTAAAAGCTTCCGAGAGTTTTAGTGTTTCAACCGAAGATTTCAAAAATTTCACCAAGACTTTGGAAAGAATGGTGACCCAACATTCCGAAGAGAGGCAGAATTTTTTACGTCTGGTAAATACTTTGCAGGAAAAGATTTTTGTTCTTGAAAATCAAATGAATCTGTTGCAAAGTCCGAAAAGGAGATGGTATCAGCTTTGGAAGTAAATTATGTTTAAAGATATTTCGTTTTCCTGGGAGCTTTTGAGAAAGACCCTTCATATTTCGGGGCTTTTTGTTTTGATACTTTACACAGTTTTGTATCATCTATTTTCCCAGCAGGTGGCCATTCTGGCCATGACCGCTTTATTGCTCATTGTTTTGGAAGTGGACTACATAAGAATAGAGCATAAGCCAAAATTGATTAAAATTTTTGAAGGGATTTTTCGTGAAAAAGAAAAAGATTATTTGAATGCAGTGGTCTTCTTTATCATCTCTTGCATCATAAGCTTTGCAGCATTTGATTACTGGATTGCGGTTTTGGCAATGTTGATGACTGTTTTTGGCGATGCATTTGCCGCTTTATTTGGAAGGCTTTTTGGTGAAACAAAGATTTACAGAGAAAAATCTTATGTAGGAACTTTGGCTGGACTTTTGGCAAATGTTTTGGTCGGATTTTTTGTAATACCAGCGCTGCCATTGCTTTTCTTTGCCATGGCTTTTGTTGCAAGTATGGTGGAAATGTTTACTGGAAAACTGGATGATAATTTAACGGTTCCTCTTTTTGCTGGTTTTGTTGGTCAAATGATAGTTTATTTTTACGATTTAAATTTGCCGCAGGTCAATTTTTCCAATTTAGGTCTATTCTGATTTACTTCCTAAATCTTTTTTATGTCCCTTTCTGAAAATACTCTGAAACAGATAAAGAAAGCCGCCTTTCTGATGAAGCCGGATCGCCACGCCAGAGGCGGGGACGCTGAATTTGAAATGCTGTTTATAACTCCGCAGAGAATAATCGAAGTCAATATTCCGGTGAAAATGGATGATGGAAAATTGAAAATTTTTAAAGGCTTTAGGGTACAGCATAATAATACTATGGGACCTTATAAGGGTGGTATCCGTTATCATCAGGATGTGGATATGGAAGAGGTTAAGGCTCTGGCTTTTTGGATGACGATAAAATGTTCTGTGATGGGGCTTGATCTGGGTGGAGCGAAAGGCGGGATTGTGGTGAACCCAAAAGAGTTGTCTAAAGGCGAAGTTGAGAAATTGACAAGGGCTTATGTCCGTTTGATTGCCAATGATATCGGGCCAACTTTTGATATTCCGGCTCCCGATGTAAATACAAATCCGGAAATTATGTCTTTAATATACGACGAATATTCAAAAATTGCGGGGAAAGACAGTCCCGGCGTGGTTACCGGCAAGCCAGTTGATAATCATGGCAGTAAGGGAAGGGATATTGCTACGGCTCAAGGTGGAGTTTTTGTGTTGCATGAATTGGTGCAGGAACAAAAAATGGTGACTGCTGAAACTCGCGTAGTGATTCAGGGTTTTGGTAATGCCGGTGGAGTCGTGGCGAAGTTATTGGCGGCCGAAGGGTACAAAATTGTGGGAGCATCGGATTCACAAGGCGGAATTATTTGTAATTATGGAATTGATTCGGAGAGCTTACTTCAATGCAAGGTAGAAAAGAAAACTGTAAAAGAATGCGGTTTGCATGTTACAGAGTTGCATGGTTTAAGTGGAGCAAGTTGTAAAAAAGTTTCCAATGAAGAATTGCTTGAGCAGGAGTGCGATATTCTGGTTTTGGCGGCTTTGGAAAATCAGATAACTGTCAAAAATGCGCCAAAAATTAAAGCAAAGTTTATTTTGGAATTGGCAAACGGGCCTACTTCCCCTGATGCGGATGATATTTTGAAAGAACGGGGAGTAGTTGTTATTCCCGATATTTTGGCGAATGCGGGGGGCGTGACTGTGAGCTATTTTGAAATGCTGCAAAATGCGGCCGGAGTCAGCTGGTCTTTGGAAGAAGTTTTTGAAAAATTGAAAGAAAAAATGATTACGGCTTTCAAAGAAGTTCAGCAAATGGCGGAAAAGTATAAATGCACCCTAAGAGAGGCGGCTTATATTCGGGCGATTTCGCGGATTGAGGCCGGATTGAAAGCAAAGTCTTTGCTGTGATAGTACTTCCCTTGTCTTTCAATTTGGCTTTTCATATACTGCGGAATATGATTATCCAAAGTTCATCAGTTGCTAAAGCCGCTATCATGAAAAATTTCGCAAAAAAAGAAAAATTTATTTACTCTTTCGATGAAGGAGACAAAAGCATGAAAGAGCTTTTGGGAGGCAAGGGGGCAAATTTGTCCGAAATGACAAAAATCGGCGTACCCGTACCTTTCGGATTTACAATCACGACTGAAATGTGCGCGCATTTTCTGGAACATGGTGAATATCCGGCGAGTTTTGGCGAGGAGCTTGAGGAAAAACTGAATTTATTGGAGATTACGATGAGAAAAAAATTCGGCGATAAAAATGCGCCTTTACTCGTTTCGGTGCGCAGCGGAGCGGCTGTTTCCATGCCTGGGATGATGGATACGGTTTTGAATCTGGGACTAAATGATGAAACTGTAGAAGGTCTAATTAAGCAGACGGGCAATGAGCGTTTTGCTTATGACAGTTATCGCCGTTTTGTCCAAATGTTCGGCAATGTGGTGATGGGGGTCGATCACGATCATTTTGAGGAAATTCTTGAAGGCGTGAAAGAAGAAAAGGGTGTGGGGATGGACACGGATCTCGATGGTGAAGATTTCAAAAAAATGGTTGCCGATTTCAAAAAAATGATTAAGGAAAAAACCGGAGACAATTTTCCCGATAGCCCTTATGAACAGCTAAAAATGGCGATCGAGGCGGTTTTCAATTCCTGGAAAAATGATCGCGCGATCACTTACAGAAGGATTCACGGAATTACAGGGCTGAAAGGTACTGCCGTGACTGTGCAATCGATGGTTTTCGGCAATATGGGTGACGATAGCGGTACGGGTGTGGCTTTTACACGGGATCCTTCCACGGGCGAGCGTATTTTTTACGGAGAATTTTTGATGAATGCGCAGGGTGAAGACGTGGTTGCGGGGATTCGTACGCCGATGCCGATTGATAAATTGAAAGAGATGAATGGGGGCGTTTATGATGAGCTTTTTGAAGTGAAGGAAAATCTGGAGAAACATTATAAAGATATGCAGGATATCGAATTTACAATTGAAAAAGGTAAGCTCTTTTTGTTGCAGACAAGAAATGGGAAAAGGACGGCGCATGCGGCATTGAGGATTGCGGTTACAATGGTTGAGGAGGGGTTGATTACAAAAGAAGAAGCATTGCTGAAAATTGATGCAAAGGCTTTGAATCAACTTTTGCATCCGCAAATAAAGGCCAGCGCTGAGAGAAAAGTGGTTGCCAAGGGCTTGCCCGCTTCGCCTGGAGCCGCCTGTGGGAAGGTGGTTTTTAGCGCGGATGATGCATGTGAGGCTGTGAAGGAGCGCGCCGAAAAAGTTATATTGGTACGCAAAGAAACAAGTCCGGAGGATATTCATGGGATGCATATTTCCGAAGGAATTTTGACGGCGCGCGGCGGGATGACCAGTCATGCCGCGGTTGTTTGCCGAGGAATGGGAAAATGCTGCGTGGCCGGGTGTAATGAAATTATGGTAAATGCCGCAGCCAAGAAAATCGTGATTGGAGATTTGGTTATCAATGAAGGCGATATAATCACCCTGGACGGTTCGACAGGAGAAGTGATGCTGGGCGAAATGGAGATGCAAAAGCCCGAGCTTACCGGAAATTTTAAGACTGTGATGAATTGGGCGGATGAAATTCGCAAATTAAAAGTAAGAACAAATGCCGATACTCCGGAAGATTGCAAAGTGGCGATTGATTTTGGAGCAGAGGGAATAGGGCTTTGTAGAACAGAGCATATGTTTTTTGATGAAGCGCGGATTCCTTTGGTGCGCAGAATGATTTTGGCAAAGACTGCGGATGACAGGGTGGAGCCGTTGAAAAAACTGAAAGAATTTCAAAAAAATGATTTTATCGGAATTTTTGAAGTAATGGAGGGCAGACCGGTGACTGTGAGGTTGCTTGATCCCCCATTGCATGAATTTTTGCCTGATACAGATGAGCAGATCGAGGCTCTTTCGAAAGATATGAAATTAAGCAGCGATGATTTGAAAACGATTGTTTCCAGTCTGCATGAAATAAATCCAATGCTTGGCCACCGCGGATGCAGGCTTGGCATCACTTTTCCCGAGATTTACAGAATGCAGGTTCAGGCCATTTGCGAAGCGGCGATAGAGGTTTCCGCAAAAGGCAAAAGAGTGAATGTGGAAATTGAAATTCCGCTGGTGGGGCATGTAAATGAATTGAAATATTTGCGTGAACTTGCTTGCGGCGTCATTGCGACTTACGAAGATATAAATTTCGATTATAAAATCGGCACGATGATTGAAGTGCCAAGAGCCTGCATGACTGCCAATGAAATCGCCGAGGTTGCGGATTTCTTTTCATTCGGGACAAATGATTTAACTCAAATGACTTTTGGTTTCAGCAGAGATGATGTAGGGAAATTTATGAATGATTATCTGTCAAAAGGCATTTTGGAAAGGGATCCGATGGCTTCAATCGATCAGGAAGGGGTTGGTTCTTTGATGAGAATTTGTATTGAATTGGGCAGAAAAGTGAAACACGATCTGGATATTGGCATTTGCGGGGAACATGGAGGAGATCCCGATTCCGTGATTTTTTGCCATAAAATAGGACTGAATTATGTGAGCTGCAGTCCATATCGGGTGCCGATTGCAAAACTTGCGGCGGCGCAGGCGGTTTTGAAGCGGTAGATTTATCAACACTACTTCTAAAGAGAATACAGTCAGTCTATGACTGAAGTGAAAAAAATGCTAAAGTGTAAGTATGAATCTTGAACATTATTCTTTGGATAAATTGGGAAAAGAAATTGCAGCCATTATCAGAAATCATTTGGATGTTTCAAAATATCGGGTGTTTTTTTTCGGTTCACGGGTAACAGGTAAAAATACTGAGAGGTCGGATATAGATATTGGTATTGAAGGACCAATCCCCGTGGACGTAGAAACAATGATGGAAATAGAGGAAGAAATTGATAAACTGCCTACGCTTTACAAAATAGAAATTGTTGATTTCGTTAAAGTGGAGCCGAAATTTAAACAAGTCGCAAAACAGCATATTGAATACTTAAAAACTGATAAATGACCAAATTCCAATCATTACATGAAAATTTCATTGATTATACGCCCAGTTCGCCCCAATTGAGCTTTGACCTGAGCATGCGGTAGTATCTGTTGCCGGTACGGAGGATATAAGCGTGTCTGGTGCTTTTTCGGATTTTGATTTTGTCGCCGTATTCCAAAGAAACCAGATCCTGGCCGTCTATCGTTAAACCAAGTTGTGTTCTTTCTTTGAGACGCTCGGTTTCTATGGTGATTTCCAATTGTTTTTTGTCGGGTATGACAATAGAGCGCATGGAGAGTGATGCGGGACAAATCGGAGTTACCGTGATGCTTTGAATATAGGGATGCACAATTGGTCCACCGGCGGAAAGCGAATGAGCGGTCGAACCGGTGGGAGTGGCTACAATCAGACCATCGGCTTTGATTTGCACCAATTTGCGATGATCGACTGAAAGATCCATGGTGATAAGACGGGCAAAGGCTCCCTGATTGATTACGGCATCGTTTAGAGACAAGAAGCTTTGGAGCTTTTTATTGTTGCGATAAATAGTAACCCGCAGCATTGAACGCTTATCAATGTGATATTTGCCGTCAAAAATCTTATTGAGATTTTCAAAAAGTTTTTCAGGTGTGGATTCTGTGAGAAAACCGAGATTGCCGAAATTGACCGGCAATATGTAAACTTTTTTGCGCGGAAGTTTGCGTGCGGTTTTTAAGACGGTGCCGTCGCCGCCAAAAATAAGAATCAGATCGGAACGTTGCAAAACCTGCTCGCGAGTGCAGCCTTTTTCATTGTTATTCAGCGCTTTGCAGGAGGCTTCGTCAAAAATGATTTCTTTTTTATGTTTATTTAAATAATTTACAAGCTTTTTAAGAGTTGGGGTGTGATGCGTGATATTGCTTTTGCAGATCAATCCGACTTTTTGGAAGGAAAGTTTTGGCGACATGGTTATATTTTACCATAAAAATGGCATTTTTTTAATGGGTGCTTGGTTGGGAGATTTTGTGCCAGGTTTCTTGACTTATTCTGCGATTATGCTACATTTTGCCAAAATAAATTTTTTTTATGCCTTATGAAGAGATTTTAGATCTTTTGGCGGCTTCCGGTGATGATCTGTTTACCAAGGCTTTTAGGGAAGTTGGGATTGTGGAATATGTTCAGGGTCGTACAATGGCGGGAAAAAAGCTTAATGGATGGTTGACAGAGGGTGGTTATGGTGGAGAGGTTGCAGTTAACGACCATGATCCCGCCGCTCCAAGTTATGCAGGTGCAACAATTTTTTCCAACGGTTTTCAGTTTCGTATTTGTTCGAAGGGCGCCGTTTGTCCTCTACCTGCAAATCTGGCCGGATTTCTCGCAGGCCTTGGCTGTACGGATTGCATGTTTTCGGGTCAGGGGCATGTTTTAAATATTAATGTACCTTTTGAAGTGATGGAGCCTGAGATGAAGTCTGTTCAGGATGGGCCTATTGATCCCGGCGTTCGAAGAATGATTGATGATATGCGTAGTCGTCAGAGTGGCATCATAGAAAAGACCTGCTATAATTGTCTTCCATAAGCGAGGAGATTATAAAAAGACTTCGCCGCGGCCTGCCAGGAGAATTTCTGAGACTGTTTGAGTCCTTGGAAGTGTAGTGTTTCGCACAAGCTTTGATCCGAGGCGGCTTTTTGCATTTTGTGTGCGATTTCTACAGTATCTTTCGGATCAAAAAGCAAAGCGGCATCTACCACAACTTCTGGAATCGAGCTTGTATTTGAGGCCAAAACAGGGCAGCCGCATTGCATGGCCTCCACCAATGGTATGCCGAAGCCTTCGTAGAGAGACGGAAAAATAAGCGCCTGCGAAAGATTGTAAAGGTTTTGCAAACTGTTTTCGGTGAGATAACCGAGGATGTGAACGTGTCCATCTAAGCGTTGCTCTTTGATTTTTGCCAATATTTCGTTGTAGTGTCGCGTTTTTTGGCCGACGATTATCAAATGCCAGCCTGGATTTTTATAGAAAAATATTTTGAAAGCTTCGATTAGCCGGATGTAATTTTTGCGAGGCAAAAGGGTGCCGACAGAAAGAAAAAAGTTTTTGGGCAAGGCGGTTTTGACAATAAAATCATACAACTTTGTCTTATCGAGTGGCTTGAAGTTTTGCGAAGCGGCAGGATAGATAACTTCGACTTTGTCCTCTGCGAATGAAAATTTTTTGAGCAAGTCGCGTTTTGTATTTTGCGAAACTGCCAGGACTTTCCAGGCTTTTTTGAGAGCTTTTTTAAGATAAAATCTTTCAATGATCGTGGCTTTTTTGTTGTGAGATTTTGCATGTAGGAAAGCCACAAGATCGTGAACGGTGAAAATCGATTTTATTTCCTTCTTTAGAATTGCGGGGATGATGTAGCTCGTGGGAGAAAAGAAAATATCGACTTTTTCTTTGGCGGCATCTTTGGCCACTTTTCTGTGCCAAAAGAAGCTTTTAGCAGCTACTTGTCGCATTTCGGCATTTTTGTATTGTTCAAAACCTGGAATTTTGTCTTTTGTATAAAGGATGTAATGATTTTTTGTGTCGAGGGTAAGCAGGCTTTGCACAAGATTGAAGGTGTAATATCCCTTTCCGGCCTTCTCGCCGCCCGCTTCACGAATGTCTATCCCGATTTTCATAACTTGATTATAACACTGAATTTGCGATATGCTTTGCGAGTGAAGTGATTAATCCGATTTAAATATGTCCGATTCCTTGAAAAACAGGTTTAAAAAGATGCCTTCAAACAAAAAAATGATTTTGGTGTGCTCATTTTTAACTGTTATTTCACTTTTTATGCCGTGGTATTCCGATATTGACCAATTCAAAACCGGAGACGGTTTTTTGGGAATTACAGGCCCATTGTATATGGCTGGGATTTTGATTTTGATTTTAAATGTTGCTTCGCTGGGACTTGTGGCGATGGAGTTTTTTGACAAGCCGGAACCAAAATTGCCTATTTCCACTAAACAATTTCATATTTTGTCCGGCAGCATTTCCACCGTGCTGCTTGTTTTGATGTTATCTGTTTATTTTCATCCGAAATTTGGAATTAATTTGACCAATAAAAGTGCGGAATTTGGAATGATTTTAGGATTTATCGGGATGGCGGGAGTGATTTTTGGAGCTTTGATGAAGCAAAAAACAGTTACCGGACCGAAAATTGAAATAGATTTTGAAGATAGAGTGCAAAAAAGCGTAGAAACATCCGGGAGGATACCGACAATCGAAGAATTAACGCGCGAAATTAATAAAACCAGTGACTTAAATATCCATGACAGATAATACAGAAACGGAAGAAATAATATTTTTCTGCAAAGATTGCCAGGAAATCGTAAAAACGAACCGATGCGGGCGCAAATACGTTTATACCTGTGATAAATGCGGCACAAAAAATGTGGCGTTCGGGACAAAAAAAAGTATTTATTCATTTTTCAGGCTCGAGGATGAAGCGAAAAGTGATAAAAAGGCGACTTTGCAGGATATGAAGTCAAAGTCCAGAGCGCCGACGGAACTGGCCTGAAGGAACCTCTGAGAAATGTGCACTGTTACGTCAACTGCGAGATTTTAGAAAAATTTTAAGAAAATTTTAGGAATATTTTAAGATTGATTGCTAGAATGTGTCTTGTTCAAGCTTTTTAATTGCAATTTAAAAAATCTATTGACGGTGAGCGTACGCTCACCTATACTCGAATCAATTATTATCTAAGGAAGCTCTGAAAATCGATGGAATGCAATGAGGCAACGAGCTTACGCTCAAACCGTATGCGCTATACGGTGCGAAGTAAGCGAGGAAGGCGACGCAACATTACGCGATTTTCAGAGCTTCTATAACCCCAAAACTATGACAGAGAAGGATGAAAAAAAGAAAGCTATAGAACTTGCTATGGCTCAAATAGAAAAGAATTTTGGTAAAGGTGCCATTATGCAGATGGGCGACATGGCCCGAGTGCCGATAGAGACAATACCTACCGGATCTCTTTCTCTGGATATTGCGCTCGGCGGAGGAATTCCGAGAGGCAGAATTGTTGAAATCTATGGTCCGGAAAGCTCCGGCAAGACTACTTTGAGTTTGCATATTTTGGCTGAGGCGCAGAAAAAAGGCGGCATTGTTGCCTTTGTGGATGCCGAGCATGCGCTTGATCCGGAATACGCAAAAAGAATAGGTGTAAAAGTGGAGGATCTGCTTTTGTCGCAGCCGGACAGTGGAGAGCAGGCTTTGGAAATCGTGGAAACATTGGTGCGCAGCAATGCGGTGGACGTGATTGTGATAGATAGTGTGGCGGCATTGACTCCACGGGCGGAAATCGAAGGTGATATGGGAGACAGCCACATGGGTTTGCAGGCGAGACTGATGAGTCAGGCCCTTCGTAAGATTACGGCGGTTGTTTCGAAATCAAAGACTACAGTGATCTTTTTGAATCAGTTGCGTATGAAGATCGGCGTGATGTTTGGCAATCCGGAAACTACTACAGGAGGGCAGGCTTTGAAGTTTTATTCTTCAATAAGAATGGACATCAGGGCGGCTACCAAAATTCAGGATTTAACTACCGAAGATAAAGAAATGGTCGGCACCAGGGCGAGAGTGAAGATTGTAAAAAATAAAATCGCTCCGCCATTTAAGACTGCAGAATTCGACATTATGTATAACAAAGGTATTTCTTTTGAAGGTGATTTGATTGATCTCGCTGCAAAATACAATGTTTTGAGAAAGTCCGGTGCCTTTTACAGCTATGGCGACACAAAATTGGGACAAGGTAGAGAAAATTGCAAATTGGCCTTGAGTGAAAATAAAAAATTGCTGGATGCAATTACGAAAGATGTGAAAACTTTGGTTTATGGTTCGCCAAAAGAAAAAGAAGAGACTATTAAAAAAATGCCGGCAAATGCCTAGGAAACTTCTGAAAATCGATGGAGTGCAAGGAGATGAGGAGCTTCCGCCGGAGCCGCCCGCCTTCGGCGGGCGGCGAGAAGGAAGCTACGAAATTGACGCAGCATTGCACGATTTGCAGAAGTTTCCAGACTATCAGGACTCTGCAAAAGCGTCAGATGCAAGGCGGCAGGAAAACCTCGACCGCAGTGTGCTGGCTTGCACAAGAGGATCGAGGTTTTCCGACAACGCAGCATGTGACACTTTTGCAAAGTCCTACTATGAAAAATTGATGCAATATGCTTTCCATATTCTGTCCAGAAAGAGGTATACGGTGAAGGAAATGAGGCAAAAACTGGTTAAATATGTAGGCGGCATGCTGAAAAACGGTGCAATGCTAGGAAACAAGGAGGCTGTGCAGGAGCCGCCCGCCTTCGGCGGGCGGCGAGAAGAAAGCGGCACCGTTGACGAAGCAGTGTACCGTTTTCGACATGCCTCAAGAGAGATTCATGGCGCAAAACTCATTAATGAGGGAGTTTTGCGCCTTGAGGAGCTTGGATATCTAAATGATGAATTATATGCGCGTGATTACCTGGCTCAAAGAATTAAATTAAGACCGAGGGGAAAGATTTTGTTGAGAAAGGAGTTGATTTTGAAAGGAATTGATAAAGCGATTATTGAAAAAGGTATTTTTGATTCTGAAATTGATGAATTTGAATTGGCAAAGGATCTGCTTCTGAAGAAGGTAAAAAAATTGGCAAAATACGATAAAAAGACGCAAAAATCCAAGGCTTATACCTTTTTAGCCTCAAGGGGATTTGGAAGAGATGCTATTTACAGAGCAATGGAATCTTGTTACGATAACAATGCAAGCTGGGATTAATATTGATCCTGGTTTTTTTTAGATATTTAATTTCTTTTTATGCAATCACAATTTCTTGCGGCTATTAATCAACTCTGCGATGAAAAAAATATTCCCAGAGACAGAGTGATAGAAACTATCGAAGCGGCCTTGAGGGCTGCTTATCGCAAAGATTATGGCAATAAAAATCAGGTTATAGACGTAAAACTGGATGAGAAATCCGGTATTGCCACTGTTTATCAGGTTTATGATGTGGTGGAAAAAGTCGAGGATCCGGATATGCAAATGACTGCGGATCAGGCCAAGAAATATGATAAGAAAGCTAAAATTGGAGAACAGGTGAAGCTTGATGTAACACCAACAGATTATGGCCGTATTGCGGCGCAGGCGGCTAAGCAGGTGATTATTCAAAAAATTCAGGATGCTGAACGCGATGTTTTGTATGAAACTTTCAAAGATCGTGAAAATGAGCTTGTGAATGCTATAGTTCATCGTGTTGATGGTACAAATATTTATGTAAATCTGGATAATAAAACAACGACAAATTTGCCCTATGATCAGCAAATTCCCGGTGAAAAATATTATTCCGGGCAGAGAATAAAGCTGTATCTGGACAAAGTCGTAAAAACTACAAAGGGGCCGCAACTGCTTATCTCAAGAACCCATTCAAATCTCGTAAAGAAGCTTTTGGAATTGGAAATTCCGGAAATTAAATCCGGGCTTGTACACTTGAAGTCAATAGCGCGTGAGCCGGGTATAAGATGTAAAGTTGCCGTTCATTCAGATGATGAAAAAATTGATCCGATTGGGTCATGTGTAGGCCAAAAAGGCGTGCGTGTTCAAAATATCATGGAAGAGTTGAATGGCGAGCGCATTGATATTATTCAGTGGTCTACAGATATGGATGCGTATATTAAAACCGCTTTGGCACCTGCAAAAGTTTCCGTGATTAAGCTGGACGAACAGCAGAAGCGCGCAAAAGTCTATGTACAGCCGGATCAAAGACCTTTGGCTATTGGTAAACAGGGGCAAAATGTCCGATTAGCTTCGATTTTGACTGGTTGGGAAATTGATATTTTAGATATTAGTGACTATGAAGGAACCGTACCAAAAGCGGAAAAGAAGGAAGAAATCGCCAAGGTGGCCGATGTTGGTTTGAACGAAGCCATTGTAAAGGCGTTGAGTGCCGCAAATTTGACTGAAGTGGCTCAGCTTAAGGGTTTGACAGCTAAAGATTTGATGGAAGTCGATGGTATTGATGAAAAAGCGGCAAAAGAAATCGTTGAAGCAGTGAAGAAGGTGGCATAAAGACCCGAAAAATGCTATAATTGCGGGATATATTCGAACCGAAATATCCCATGACAGAGCAAAATCAGGCTCAGAGCGGACAAATGCCGTCGGCCCAAAACGGGCAGGCCAATGCTCAAGGAGCAGCCCAAGTTGCTGCCGAAGCAGTAGCGATTGTAGCACCGGTACAGGAGGCAGCCTTAGATGCGGCGAAGCCTGAAAAAACTACAGTTTCCATCGTTGGTTCTGAGGGGGCGACTGCAAATATGAGCCAGGTGAATCGCGAATTTCAGGAAAAATCCACTTTGAAAATAGCAAAGGATTTGGGTTTGCCATACATTGATATTGCGAAAACTCCTTTGAATCCGGATTATTTGAAGATTTTGGAAATCAATGCGGCGAAAACTGCGAGAATTATTCCGTTTTTTAAAGTCGGCAAAAAACTGAGAATTGCCGCGGACGAGCCAACACGTAAAGAAACTGTTGAAGCTTTGGAAAAATTCAGAGCTGACGGTTATGAAGTTGAGGTGAATCTGGCATCGGCATCTGGAATGGATGATGCGTTCAAAATTTACGATCAGACACAGCAATACAAAAAAGTTGAAATCATTGAAAATGTTGAGCAAAAAGCTATCAAGGCCTATGAAAAAGAAATCGCCAATATGGCTGATTTGGGCCAAAAACTTGGGGCGATGACTGCCGAGGAAGCCATAAATATCATGAATGTTTCAGCAATGAAAACCAATGCTTCGGATATTCATTATGAACCGGCGGAAGGTAATGTTGTAGTGCGTTTTCGTATCGATGGCATCCTGCATAAAGTTTTCGAAACGAAGCCGGAGATTTATGCCAAAATGGCTGATCAGATCAAGTATCAATCTAAAATGCGTCTGAATGTTGTCACGATTCCTCAGGATGGAAGATATGTTTTTAATTACAATGATAAAAAAATTGCCGTGAGGGTGGCCAGTATTCCGACACCTTACGGGGAGTCATTTGTTTGCAGGTTTTTGCCATCGGACAGAAAAAGCGTGACTTTCGAAGAACTGGGATTTTCAGGTTTGGCCCTTAAGAAACTGCAAAATGCCAGTAAGATTGTGCAGGGTATGATTCTGGTAACAGGGCCGACCGGAAGCGGTAAAAGTACTACGCTTTATTCGGTTCTTTCGGAGATGAATAAGCCGGAAAACAAAATCATTACTCTGGAGGATCCGGTGGAATATTATATGAGAGGCGTGACTCAAAGTCAGATTGATGAAAAAAACGGTTATACTTTTGCAGGAGGTTTGAGGTCTATTTTGCGACAATATCCGGATATCGTGATGATCGGTGAAATTCGTGACCTTCCTGTGGCAGAGACCGCTTCACAGGCCGCTTTGACCGGCCATGTGGTTTTGAGTACTTTGCATACAAACAGTGCGATTGAGACGATTCCGCGTCTGATAAATATGGGACTTAAACGATTTATGGTTGCTCCATCTTTGAATACCATTGTGGCGCAGAGGCTTGTACGAAAGGTTTGCAAAAGTTGCGGTACGCTAGAGGCTGTTTTGGAATCGGAGAAAAAAGAATTTGAAGAAGTTTTTGAAAATTTGAAAAAAATTCATCCGGGAATGGAACTTGATTTACCTTTGCAGATACCGAAAGTTCACGGATGCGAAAAGTGCAGTAATACAGGATACTTTGGACGAATTGTGATTGCGGAAGTCGTAACTGTAGACAGCGAAATGAAGAGATTGATTTTGGACAAGGCGAGCAGTGTCGATCTGATTGCGGCGGCACGTAAGGAAGGGATTATTACCATGAGGGAAGATGGGTTTTTGAAAGTAAAGGCAGGTTTGACGACTTTGGAAGAGGTGCATAGGGTAACAAACTTTTTAGGCTAGAGAAACCTCCGAAAATCGCGTAATGTTGCGTCAACTTCCTCGCTTACTTCGCACCGTATAGCGCATACGGTTTGAGCGTAAGCTCGTTGTTTCCTTGCATTCCATCGATTTTCGGAGGTTTCTCAGGTTCTATATATCCATTAGGCTTATGAACCTGCCGTTTTTGCTGGTGACGAGATTTTTGAGTTCGAGTTGGGAAATTTCGATGAGGAGTTCTTGCGTATTTAGGCCGGTTTTTTGCTGAATGGTATCGAAATCTCGGCCGTTTTGACCGCTTATGGCTTCAAGGATCAGTTTCTCGACCGGGGAAAGTTTTAGAGCGAGAGGCTCCGGCACTGTAGAAGGTGCCTCTGCAAAAGCCGCAGATGTGGTTTTGTTTGTTGAATGAGTTGGTGCTCTGAATAATTGCGGTTGTTTTTGCAGCATTTCGATGATTTGCTTGCCATTTTTCACCGGATAGGCGCCGCCGTATTGGAGCAAATTCAAGATTCCATCAGAGTTTTCACGGTCAATATCTCCGGGAAAAGCAAAAATATCGCGGCCAAAATCCAGAGCGTATTTTGCCGTAATTAAAGCGCCGGATTTCATAGGCGCTTCAACAACGATTGTGGCA
This sequence comes from Candidatus Peregrinibacteria bacterium, assembly GCA_016206505.1. GTDB lineage: Bacteria > Patescibacteriota > Gracilibacteria > UBA1369 > LOWO2-01-FULL-3 > JACQRJ01. The sequence goes on from JACQRJ010000064.1 coordinate 17,420, forward strand.
ATTGATAAGCCGGCGATGATGCGATTTCTTTGAGGAAAATGATATTTGAGCGGCGGTTCTTCCGGTTCAAATTCAGTAATAATCAGGCCTTTTCTTTCTATTTCTTCCGCCAAGTCATTATTGGGACGCTTGTACAGATGATTTAGCCCGCAACCGAGAACTGCAATAGTTGGAATATCATTTTTGATGGCCTGCGTATGTGCGATAGAATCGATGCCGGTGGCCAGACCGGAAACTATGGCGATATCAAGAACGCTTAAGTCTTTTATCAGATCTTTTGTGATTTGTGCGCCATATTGCGTGTTTTTGCGCGTGCCGACAATGGCAATGCAGGTTTTGTTTATCAGACTGATGTCGCCTTTGTAATAAAGACAATTCGGTGGCTTATAAACTTCTCTCAGAAGAGGTGGAAAATCTGCTTTTGCGAGAACTGCCGATTGTACGATATGGTAAAGCATAGGGTATACTTTATATCAAATGAATCTAAAATTTTCTTAAAATTTTTCTAAAATCTTATGCCGAATATAGTTACGGAATGGGAAAAGGCACATTTGGCAAAAATGGGCTTGCCGCTGCCTACTATTTGCATCGAGGAGAGGCACAGGAGAAGGCTTTGCAATCGTAACGAACGCAGAATTTACAAAGACAAGTGCGATTTGACCGGAAAGTCGATAATTTCTCTGTATTCTCCCGATAAGAAGAACGTAGTTTATTCGCAGGAGGCGTGGTGGAGTGATGACTGGGATCCGAAAAGTTATGGCAGGGATTTTGATTTCAATCGCGGATTTTTTGAGCAACTGAAGGAATTGCGCATGGCTGTGCCGCGTTTGTCATTGATGAATACGCGGGCGGAAAATAGCGAATATTGCAATGTCACCACTTCAAACAAAAATTGTTATCTGGTTTTTGGCGGGGATTTTGATGAAGATTGCATATACAGTGTTTTTGCCATGCATTCGCGTAATTGCAGCGATCTTTATTGGGTGAATCGAGCGGAGCTTTGCTATGATCTGGTGGATTGTACCGATGTTTATAATCTGAAATACAGTCAGAATGCCTACAATTGTCGTGATAGCGCATTTTTGTATGAATGTCGCGGTTTGAGTAATTGTTTTATGTGTGTGGGACTGCGCAATAAACAATATTATATATTGAATAAGCCATATTCCGCCGAGGAATATAAGCAAAAAATAGCGCAATTTAACCTGGGCAGTTATAAGGCGGTTTTGGAATTGAAAAAGCGGTTTGCACAGTTTAAATTAACCTTTCCTCATCGCTATGCCCAAATCATAAATTGTGAAAATGCTACGGGTGATAATTTGGGCGGGGTAAAGAATGCTGTGAATTGTTTTGATATCGAAGGGCCGGCGGAAGATATAAAGGATGTGATGCTGGGAGGATGGGGTATAAAAGATGTTTTGAGCTGCGATCATGTCGGGCACAAAATTGAAATGGTTTATGAGATTTTGGGCTCTATCGGAAGTTATAATTGCGCCTTTGGAACCTTTAATTGGGACTGTAAGGATATTTTGTATAGCGATATGGTCGTGAATAATTGTCGGCATCTTTTCGGCTGCACAAATATGAAAAAATCCGAGTTTTGTATTTTGAACAAGCAATATACGGAGTCGGAGTATTTTGATATGAAAGCGAGAATTATTGAACATATGAAAAAAACCGGAGAGTGGGGCGAATTTTGGCCGATGCAGGACAGTATGTGGTGCTATAACGAGACCGTCGCCAATGATTATTTCCCATTGAGCAAAGAGGAAGTGTTGGCCAAGGGCTTGAAATGGTTTGATGAAGAGAAAGTGGAGATTGGGACCGGCGACACCGTGCCTGATGAGATTGATGCCGTTTCTGAAAATATTTTGTCAGCAACTTTTATCTGCGCAGAAACGGGCAGGCCGTATAAAATCAATGAAACCGAGCTGAAGTTTTATAAGCGTTTAAACGTGCCGATTCCTCATTATGCATCGGAAACACGAAATGAAATAAGGTTTAAAAGCAGGCTTAAAAGGCGAAGTTTTGAGCGGAAATGCGATAAATGCGGAATGGCGATTTTGAGCAGTTATGATTCTTCACGACCTGAAAAGATTTATTGCGAAAGGTGTTATTTGGAAACTTTGAATTAGGGAGATGCTAAGAAACGCGCAATGCTTTGTCGCCTTCGGATTTTCCTTTTCGCCGTATAGCTGCATACGTTTCAGTCGAAAAATCCTTGTCTCCTCGTATTGCATCGTTTCTTAGCATCTCCTCAGAAAATTTAGAGCACTTCGCCGATGATTTGGGCTTCGATGCCGTGATTTTTGCAGATTGCGGAGATTTTTTCGAAGTCGTCCGAGACCAAAATCATGCCGACACCCATGTTCCAGGTTTTGTAGGCTTCATCCTCACTGACGTTGCCGAGTTCCATGAGCTTTTGCATGGCAGGTGGCGGTTTTGGCAGAGTTGTGAGTTTGTAGTTTAGGCCTGTTTTTTTGAGAATACGTGGCAAGTTTCCCGGGATGCCGCCGCCTGTGATATGGCAAACTCCTTTGAGTTCCACTTTTGCTGATTCTTTATAGCGGCCGTGCATTTCCATAATGGCACTGGCGTAAATTTTTGACGGTTCGATAACGACTTCACCCCAGGTACGGTTATCGTCGTATTTTTCATTAACCCAGTTTGTTCCGAATTTTTCGGATAAGATATGGCGCACGAGAGAGAGGCCGTTTGAACGGAAATTTGGAGAAAGAAGTCCGATCAATTTATCGCCGATTTTGATATTTTGACCGTTGATAACCTTGTTTTTTTCGACAATACCCACACACGTGGCATTCCAGATATAGCCGTTACACATTTTGCCCATTTCAGCGATTTCGCCGCCGGGGATCACCACTTTGTGCTTAAGTGCAGCTTCTTTCAAGCCTTCCATCAATTGCGCAATTTTGGCTTCATCGACCTTATCAACATCAATAGTGTTTGTGACAGAAATCGGCTCGGCTCCAATACAAACTGCATCATCAATCACCATGCACAAAAGATCTGTGCCCATAGTGTCGTATTTGCCCATCATTTCAGCGACTTGCATTTTGCTGCCGACGCCGTCATCGTTTTGCACCAAAAAATAATCGCCCATATCCAAAGTTCCGGTAAATCCCCCGTCTTCAACAACCGGCTGCCCGATCATGCCTTTGCGTCCGATAAAAGTTTCTTTTGCAGCGTTGTAGGCGATAGCCGAACATTTATCCCCCATTTCAACATTTACTCCCGATGCTTCATAGGTAGACATAGAGTCCTTCATAATTGTGATTTTTAGCCGGTTCTATTTGTAAGTGGCGTTCATCTTATCACCGGTGACGCGTCCGCGGTCAAGGGTAATGACGCGTTTCTTGATGGTGCTTACGAGGTCCTGGTTGTGGCTTGCAAAAATTACGGTAGTGCCGTACTGATTGATTCTTAAAAGTAGTTTGGCAAGTGCCTGTGCGTTTGCCGGGTCAAGATTGCCCGTCGGTTCATCGGCAATTATCATCTCAGGATCATGTACCAAAGCTCTGGCAATAGCCGTTCTCTGCGCTTCGCCGCCGGAAAGCTGACGGGGAAAATTGTTTCTCTGTTCTTCAAGCCCCACCAGTTTTAAAACTTCAATAGTGCGTTTTTCGATAAATTTCTGGCCGTACCCGGCCACTTCAAGGGCAAAAGCGACGTTTTCAAAAACCGTTTTTTGCGGTAAAAGTTTGTAATCCTGAAAAACGATGCCGACTTTACGGCGATATTCCTGAACTTTTGAGGGTTTCAAATTTGCAACATCGTAATTATCGATTTTTACAGAGCCATGATCGACCACTTCCTTGCCAATAAGCACATGGATGAGCGTTGTTTTTCCGGCACCGGAAGCGCCAACTATGGAAACAAATTCACCACCTTTGATCTTGAAGGACACACCATCGAGGACTTTTTTCTTGCCGTAGCTCTTTGTGAGATTTTCGACTTCGATCATGGTTGGAGTATATCTTTAGCGGTGGAATTTGTCATGGACTTCTTTTAGGCCTTTGTTGGTGACGTGAGTGTAAATTTGCGTGGTCGTTATTGAGCTGTGGCCGAGCATTTCCTGGACAGAGCGGATGTCGGCGCCGTTTTTTAGGAGTTCAGTGGCGTAAGTGTGTCTTAGCGTATGAGGCGTGACTTTTTTTATGATGCCGGCTTTTAGGGCGTATTTGCGGACGATTTTTTCGATGGAAACCGTGGAAAGTCGTCTATTTGAATCATTTGTGATGTCGATTTTTTGGCCGCGACCGCTGTTTACAAAAAGCGGCTTGAAATTATCCTGACGGGTTTTCAGATAATCTTTGATGAGGTCTGCGGCTTTTTTTGAAAGGAAAATGATCCGTGGTTTTTGGCCTTTGCCGCGAACCATAAATTCGCGCTCCTTGAGATTTACCTGCTCGCGATTTAAGGAATAGAGTTCGCTGACACGGAGTCCTGTGCTGTATAGGGTTTCAAGAAGCGCAAGATCTCTTGAAGCAGAGTTTTTTGTATGATCGACAGCTTTGAAAAGATTTCCCAATTCTTCACGCGTGAGAAATTCAACTGTGCGTTTGGGAATTTGTGAAAGTTCGATTTTCTCAGCACTAAGCGATTTGATGTCGTTTTTGGCAAGATGTTTGAGGAAGGCACGCAGCGCGATGATGTGGTAATTTTGGGTCTTTTTGGAAAGGGGTTTGTTGAATTTATCGGTTTGACGATTGAGGTAAAGGCGGTAGTTATTGATGATTTGCAAATTTAACTCTTCGGGCGGTGGTTCTATCTTTGAATTTTGTGAAAGAAACTCGAGGAAGCGGTTTAGATAATGGGAATAATTCTGAAGAGTTTTTGGAGATTTATTTTGAAGTTCGAGATATTTGAGAAAATTATCAATTAGCGTTTGGAAGTCCATAAAATGAGGGTTTTATGAAGATTAAGTTTGCACAACAAATCTACCACAAGGTTCAAAAGATCTACAATCGATTATGTTGAAATTTACTTAAACGGTTTTTGGCGGCTGGCCATGTGTACTCGCCTTATCCTCACCACCAAGCTGAAGTTCACTGTCCAGGCGTGTTGTAAAATTGGTAATAATTTTTGGGAAATTGCCGGTATCTTTGCCGATTGCACGCTCTTTGGCGTCATCAATCAATAAGTCGGTTTTGGTCTTTCGAAGATATTGTTTGGCCTCCTTTTTGGCGAAGCGCAGTTCAATATTTTGATAAATTTTCTTGTCATCAAGTGGGGTATTTTGATCGATATTTGCTCTTTCAATATCGTTGGAAAAGCGCACAAAATTTTTGTCTTTGGCGATTTCGACTTTAGCTTTACGCGATTTGTCATGCCAGATGCCAAGAGCGGACTTCACTTCCTGGGCGGCATCGGTAAGATTTGAATTATTTTGAGCCATATTTTTTTTACTTTTCATGATATTTTATCATATTTATGCTAGGATTTCAATGGCAGGAAAGCCCGAAAACTTATGATTTTTACCAGAAAAAAACTTGAAGAAATGGAAAGTAGCAATCTTGCACTTTATGCGATGAAAAGCGCAAATAGTCGAGGCAGAAAGCATAAAGAGCCTGAAGAAGATATCAAGAGGCTTTGTTTTCAGAAAGATCGGGACAGAGTGATTCATTGCAAGGCTTTTCGCAGGCTGACCGAAAAAACGCAGGTTTTTGTGGCCGGAAGCGGAGATCATTACCGTACGAGATTGACACATACGATTGAAGTGGCTCAAATAAGCAGAGATTTGGCACGAAGATTGGGACTGAATGAAGATTTATGTGAAGTGATCGCTTTGGCTCATGATCTGGGGCATCCGCCGTTTGCACATGGCGGGCAGGAAGTTTTGGATGAAATTTTGAAAGGTTATGGGGATCATTTTGAGCATAATGAACAAAGCAGAAGAATTGTGGAGATTCTGGAAAAAAATTATCCGGATTTTGAAGGATTGAATTTGACTTATGAAACGATTGAAGGCTTGATGAAGCATCAAACCGCTTTTGATCAGGCAGGAAAAAAATTTGAGAGGTCCGCGCATCTGGAAGCGCAAATCGTGAATATTGCCGATGAAATCGCGTATAACAATCATGATATGGATGATGCTGTGAGGTCGGGAATTGTCGATATTACGGTCTTTGAAAAATTTGAGCTTTGGCAGATGGCAAAAGAAGCGGTTTTGAAGAAATATGGCAAAACTTCGGAATGGATTTTTGTTTCGCGTAATATCAGTATGATGATTGCTTTGATGATGGAGGATTTGTGCCAGAATGCGAATGAAAATCTGGAAAAGCAAAGTATCAAGAATTTTGAAGATGTGAGGGCTTTTAAAGGTTGTTTGATATGCTTCAGCGGTAAAATGCGAATGATGATATCAGTAATGCGCAAATTTTTGTTTGAGAATTTTTATATGCATCCAAAGATTATGAAAGAAATAGAGAAGGGGCAAAAAATGGTCAAAGAGGTTTTTGTTTTTTACATGCAAAATCCCGATAAGCTGCCGAAGCGTTTTCAAAGAAAAGGTGATCCGTTTTATGTCAGCGTAAAAGATTATATTGCCGGCATGACCGATGGTTTCTTATTGGAAGAATTTGAAAAGTTGATACAAAAGAGGTAATTTTTTCATCATGAACTGTCCAAAATGTGAACATAACGATACAAGAGTTCTGGATTCGCGTGAAACCGATGCCAATAAAGCCGTAAGGCGCAGGAGAGAGTGTAATAAATGCAATCATCGTTTCACGACTTTTGAGCGAGTGGAAACGACAAAGTTTTTAGTGGTGAAGAAGGATGGAACAAGAGAAAATTATGACAGAAGTAAGCTGGAAAAAGGTATCTGGATTGCCTGTGAAAAAAGAAAAGTGACCGAAGACCAGGTGCGCAAGTTGATTAATGGTCTGGAGGAAAAGTGGGCGGCTTTTGGCAAGGAAATTTCCAGTAAAATAATAGGCGAAGATGTGATGAGGGTTTTGAAAGAGCTGGACGAGGTGGCCTATATCAGGTTTGCCTCTGTTTACAGGCAGTTTAAAGATATTGATAGTTTTAAAAAGGAATTGCAGAAGCTTTCCGCGTGATCGGAACTTGCCCCTGTTCATGAGCAGACCGCTAGTCTTCGCCGCTTGCCTTTTTGCGTATTTTGTTGTATAATATGCTATTGGTAAAAATAAACATAACCCATGCATATCAAAAAAATACTATCACCTTTGACGGCTGCTTTATTTGCTACCGTTTTTACGTTTAATACTGTTTTTGCTTCTTCAGGGCAGATACTGCGCGTATCGGTAATTGATGTCGGCACAAATCAGGCTGTCGCTGAAGCGGATTTTGAAGATCCGGGAAGTATCGAAATAGTGAAAGAAGGCAGGACTATTTCCAGGGTAAATGTTAAAAAAGAAGTTGAAATATGCGGTTTTGAAGCACCGGAAGAAAGCAAATATGATGCTTCTGTTGTTGAAGTCAGGAGAGTTTTGAGAGTTGAGCCTGGAGAAGAGTTCCGAGTTAAAGTTTTTTTGAAAAATAAGGGAAATATGCCCTGGTTCAAAAAAGGCAGCAGTTGTCTGGGGCCGAAGATGTCTCTGGGAACAGATAAAGAACGCGATCATGACGGGCTTTTCTATGCGGAAGGCTTGATGGGCTGGGAAGCTTCAAACAGAATTTATATGGATCAAATGAGAGTGGATCCGGGCGAAATCGCTTCATTTACCTTTTTTGGTAAGGCCGGTGATGAAGCAGATGTAATGAAAGAATATTTTACGCCGGTTTTGGAGGGGATTTCATGGCTGGACAAAGCAAGTTTCGGGTTTGAAGTCATGATAGGCGAAACTGGCGAATCCATGAAAAAGGTTCATCAAAAAGTGCGTTTTTCATTGGGTAGCGGTTCTGTAATGAATCTGAATCTTGACGGAGAAAAAGCACTTTTGGTTGATCGCACATCTGCACAAAAGCTCTATCTATTGATTGATAATAAAGTGGTAGCTGAGTTTCCCGTGAGCACAGGTGCTCCGGCAACGCCTACACCGGTTGGAACTACAGAAATAAAATTGAAACAAGAAGTACGCGTAGGCAGCAAGTCGCCGTATTATATCATGCCAAAATTCATGTGGTTTCGTGAAGGCGGTTATGGGTTTCATGCTCTGCCAAGCCTTGGCGGTGACGGAGGGATTTTTTGGACTGAGGCTTTGGATCACATTGGCAGGCCGGTAAGCCACGGTTGTATCAGATTACTACCCGACGATGCCGATTTCGTTTATGACTTTGCAGAAATCGGAACAAAGGTTATGGTGAGGCACGGCGTAATTATCGACGATGGCTACTTTAACGAATAAAAAAGATTTTTCCCGATTGTTTGCAGGCCTAATAGTCATTGCAATCTCATTGGGCAGTTTTGGAGGCAACTCAAATTTCGTTTCGGCTTCAGTGTTTGTTGATGAAGAACTCGAGGCAAAACATGAGAATTCTTTGAAAGCGATATTAGTGAATGATCTGATGAAGCCGTATATGACCACTATTCCTTGCGATATTGCCGTTGTGGGAGGTGGAAGTGGAGGTTTCGCGGCGGCGTTAGCCGCCGCGCGAATGGGGGTTCCCACCTGTCTGATTGAAAAAACGGACTGGCTGGGCGGGATGTTGACTGCTGCGGGGGTGTCAGGAATTGACGGTCATTTTGATACGGCTTCTGGAATTTTTCGGGAATTTCTGAATCGTGTCAGCAATTATTACGCAGAGCGGGAAACACTTGATGAAACAAACAGGTGTAAAGTCAGCTTTTTCTGTTTTGAGCCTCATATTGGTAATTTGATCCTGAATCAGATGTTTTCCGAGCAGAAAAACTTGAAAGTATTTTTTAATGCCGAGGTGCAGAAAGTTTATCGTGAAGAAAATACCGTTTTGGGAATAAGTTTTAAGATGGGAGGCAAAGAATATGTCATGCCCTCAAAAGTAACCATTGATGCCACGGAATTCGGTGATCTGATGTATCTGGCAGACGTGCCTTTTGACCTTGGGGTAGACGAATATTCCGCCAAGGAAGACAAGCGTGGTTTGCAGTGCATTCAGCCTTTAACCTATGTGGCGATTTTGAAAAATTATGAAAAGGATTCAACTATTAAAGAGCCGATGAATTATAAAGCGGAAAATTATCAATGCGTAACAAAAAACGAGCAATGCAAAGATTCAAACAGTCTTTTTACAAAAGAAAGACTTTTTACTTACGGTAAATTGCCAAATGGCAAGCTGATGCTGAATATTCCAAGCCACTCCTACGGCAATGATTTCGATGCAAGCGATCCGGAATTTGAAGATTTAAGCCGGTATCAGATCATGAAAAAAGCGAAAGATTATACAAAAGGTTTGATTTATTTCATGCAGCAGAATCTCGGATTTGAATATTATGGCCTTTATAACGAGTTCGGGACAAATGATGCTTTTGCAAAAATCCCTTACGTGAGAGAGTCACGAAGGCTGGTTGGTGAATATCGTTTATCAAAAGAAGACGTGATGCCAAATTCCGGCCGCTCGAAGCTTTTTACTGACAGTATTGCCGTTGGAGATTATCCGATTGATCTGCATTTTTGCGATGCGGGTTATGGTGACATCTTTTTTTCCATTCCTCCCTATCAAATTCCTTACGGGGTAACTGTGCCTTTTGAGATCGATGGCTTTATGGCTGTGGAAAAAAACATTTCTGTAAGCCATTTGGTAAATGGTACGACAAGGTTGCAGCCTGTTGTAATGTCTGTAGGCCAGGGAGTGGGTGTTGCTGCGGCATTGGCCGTGCAAAATGATATTTTGCCTCGAGAAGTGCCGATCAATGAAATTCAGGATATCTTGTTGGATCAGGGTTCCAGAGTTTTTTATTTTCAGGATGTTCCTCCGGATCATTTCGCATATAAAGCCGTGAGTGAATTGGCCGTGCGAGGAGTGGTTTTCGGCTTTACGGATCAGAAATTTCTGCCATGGAAAAAGATAAAAAGAGAGGAATTTGAACAGATGCTAAATGGAGCATTGGCAAATTTTGGCGGTAAATATCCGTCTTTCGCCTTTTCGGATAAAGAAAGTAAAATGCAGAGATCGGAATTGGCCAGATTTTTGGCGGTACAGATTTTGGGACTTTCTCCGGATGAAAATTATATGATGTCACTGGCGGAAATGGGAGTCGTCAATGCGGATTTATCAAAATTCAGGCCGGATGATCTGAGCAGCAGAGCCGAGGCGGCTGTTATGTTGATGAGAGTGATCGATATTTTAGAGGGCGGTTTTTAGACTTCTTAACAGTTTTACAATTTGATATACTCCGCTGGCCATGAGTAGAATTTTGCAAAATCTGAATGAAAAACAAATTGAAGCCGTGACTCATTTTACCGGACCTCTTTTGGTTTATGCGGGTGCGGGAAGCGGCAAAACAAGCGCTTTAACTCATAGAATAGCCTATCTGATCGAGGAAAAATTCATAAATCCCTGGAATATTCTGGCGGTAACTTTTACCAATAAAGCTGCAAATGAAATGAAGCAGCGTCTAGTGAAGCTTTTGGGACGCGAGGAAGCGCAGGATAGCAATATGCCGACAGTTGGAACTTTTCATAATATCTGTGTGCGCATTTTGAGAAAGGAAATCCATTTACTGGATTTTGAGAATACTTTTGCAATTTACGACATCGTCGATCAGCAAATTCTGATTAAGAGAATCATGGAAGAACTTTTTATGGATATTAAAAAACTCAATCCAAAAGCGGTTCTGGCTCATATTTCAAATGCAAAAAGCCAGTTACTTACTCATGAAGAATATGCCAACTATGCTAATGATTTTTTCAGTGAAAAAGTGGCGCAGATTTATCTCAGATATCAGGCCGCGCTGAGGCGCAACAATGCTTTGGATTTTGATGATCTGATTATGAAAACGGTTGAACTTTTCAAAAAATTCCCCGATGTGCTCGACCGCTATCAGGAAAAATTCCGGTTTATTTCGGTGGATGAGTATCAGGATACAAATAAATCCCAATATATTTTTATAAAAATGCTGGCCGAAAAATATCAAAATCTCTGCGTAATCGGCGATAGCGATCAAAGCATTTACAGTTGGCGTGGCGCCACAATTCAAAATATTCTGGATTTTGAAAAGGATTATCCGGGGGCGAAAGTTGTCTTGTTGGAGCAAAATTACAGGAGTACGCAGGTGATTTTGGATGCTGCAAATATGGTAATTGCGCGGAATATGCAAAGAAGAGAAAAGAAGTTGTGGACGGAAAAACAGGGCGGAGAGAAAATTTCACAATGGCTTTGCGATAATGAAAGGCACGAAGCGGAAATGATTTTGAGGGAAATAAAGAGCAAAATTGTCGGCAGTGAATATCCGGTTTATAACGATTTCGTTATTTTATATCGGACAAATGCCCAGTCGCGCGTGTTTGAAGAAGCTTTTTTGCGCCATGCTATTCCTTATCGAATCGTCGGAGGAATAAAGTTTTACGATCGCAAAGAGGTAAAAGATATTTTGGCTTATTTGCGCATAGTTCAGAATCCGAGCGATAGCGTGAGTCTGCTGCGAATTATCAATACTCCGACAAGAAAAATCGGAGATAAAACTTTGCTTTGCGTGGAAGATTTTGCCAGAAAACACGAAATATCCGTTTTTAATGCGATGCTTTTGGCTGATGAAATCGAAGAAATTCCGGCGGCGAAGAAAAAGGCGATTGAGGATTTTGCAAAAATCATCAAAGAGTTGCAGATTTTAAATGCTCAGTCTCCCGCCAGCGCCATGATTAAATATGTTCTGGACAAAACCGGCTACAAAAAAATGGTGGATGACGGCAGTGTCGAAGGTGAAGCCAGGCTGGAAAATATTTCCGAGCTTGTGACTGTGGCTTATAAATATGATCGTCTGGAAAATGGCATGTCTCTTAATATTTTTCTGGAAGAAGTGAGCCTGATTTCCGATCTGGACAGCATTGAAGACAAAGATAATGCGGTTACATTGATGACTGCACATGCGGCCAAAGGGCTTGAATTTCAATATGTCTTTGTTGCGGGGCTGGAAGACGGCGTATTTCCGCACAGCAGAAGTTTGATGGATCGCGAAGAGCTGGAGGAAGAACGCAGACTTATGTATGTGGCGATGACCCGAGCCAAGGAAAAACTGTATCTGCTTCATTCCCAGACAAGAATGCTCTACGGAGAAGCCAAAAGTAATGCGCCTTCGCAATTTTTGGCTGATATAAACGATGAACTTGTGGAGAGAAACTTCGGTCAACATTCATATCGCGGACATATTTCTATTGCTTCAATTGAAAACAGGCCGGTGCCGATCGAGCTTGATGCCGGATTTGAAACGGACCTGGGGCAAGGAGACCGAGTTACGCATGGAATTTTTGGTCAGGGAATAGTGATAGATATAACAGGCGGAGTGATTACAGTGGCTTTTGAAGACAGCAAAGTTGGAGTGAAAAAATTGGCTTTGTCTATTGCGCCGTTAAAACGTGTTTAGATTTTTGATTTGAGTGATTTATGAAAATTTTGTTTATCGGGGATATTTATGGGCGGCCAGGGAGAGAGATCGTTCGCAAAATTTTGCCCGAAGTTTTATCAGAGCATAGGCCTGATCTGGTTTTGGCAAATGCGGAAAACTTGACTCATGGTAATGGGTTTTCAGCAAAGCATATTGAAGAAATGATAGGACTTGGTATCGATGCTTTTACGACAGGAAATCATGTCTGGGATAATAAAGATGGGGTTTCGTATTTGGGCGATCCTGCTTTTCCCGTCCTGCGGCCGGCTAATTTTGCAGGAGAAAACCTGCCTGGAAGAGGTTATGGCCTTTTTGAAGGGAAAAACGGCGGGAGGATTTTGGTTATAAATTTACAGGGAGGTATTTTCATGAAAATGGCAGTGAAATCCCCTTTTTTGGTTGCAGATGCGATTCTGCAGCAGTTTGATGGAGAAGATATTGCAGGCATTTTTGTTGATTTTCATGCTGAGACAACTTCAGAAAAATATGCGCTGGGTTGTTATCTTGATGGCCGTGTAAGTGCTTTTGTTGGCACTCATACCCATGTTGCGACTTGCGATTTGCGTATACTTGACAAGGGTACCGCTTTTATGTCCGATGTGGGCATGACAGGGCCGTATGACAGTGTGATTGGTGTGCAAAAAGAGTTGGTGATAAAAAAATTTTTGACCGGCGAAAAAGTGCCTTTTCATCCTGAGACAGAGGGTAAAATGATCTTTAATTCCGTGCTTATCGAGCTTGACCCTAAAAATAAAAAAGCATTAAATGTAACGCATGTAACTAAATTTTATGGATGAACAAAAAGGCAGACTTAGAGGTTATTTGATTATTGCGATTTTGGCATTTGTTATCGGGTGGCAGCTGACAAATTATGGCTTTTTGGAGCGATTTTCCTTGGGCAAGCCGCCTGTGAATGACGTTTCTCCGGTTACAAGCGCCGATTTGCAGGACGTCAATCTGGATCTTTTCTGGATGATCTGGAAAATGCTGGATGAGCAACATGTGGACAGCGCAAATGTCAAAGATGACGCAAAAGTTTATGGCGCGATTCGCGGTCTGGTTGATTCTTATGGCGATCCTTATACGTCTTTTATGGATCCTTCCGAGTCGAAAGAATTTACCGACAGTATCGAAGGAAAGCTTGAGGGCATTGGTGCGGAACTTATAAAAGAGGATGGCAATCTGGTGATTGTAACTCCATTGAAAAACAGTCCTGCGGAAAAGGCGGGACTGAAAGCTCAGGATATAATTTTGAAAGTGGAAAAGGAGTACACGGCGGATATGAGTATGTTTGAAGCGATTATGAAGATTCGCGGAGAAAAGGGAACGACGGTGAATCTGACTGTCGCCAGGAAGGGCATGGATAAGCCGTTTGAGGTTTCAATAGTGCGTGACAGTATAGATATTGACAGCGTGACCATGGAAAAACTTGAAGGAGGGATTGTTTATTTAAGCGTTAATCAATTCAATGACAAGACAAACGATCAATTTGGAAAAGCTGTGAGCGAACTTATTTTGGATGAGCCGAAGGGACTGATTGTGGATTTGAGGTTTAATGGCGGAGGATATCTGGATATTGCTGTGGAACTTTTGTCTTATTTGTTGCCTTCAAAAACTCCGGTGGTTTTGATTCGTGATAAAAATGGAGAGGAGGTGAAAAAATTGGCTAATGGCAATCCTAAACTTTTGAATGTGCCTTTGGTGGTTTTGGTAAATGAAGGGAGCGCTTCAGCTTCTGAGATTGTTGCGGGAGCTATTGCCGATCAGAAGAGAGGTGTCATCATGGGCACAGTGACTTTCGGCAAAGGAACTGTGCAGGAAGTAGCTGATTTTGCCGATGGATCGAGCATAAGATTTACGATAGCGAAATGGTTTACTCCAAACGGGAAAAGTGTTGATAAGGTCGGACTTACTCCGGATATTCTGGTGGAAGTTTCTGATGAAGATGCGGAAAAGAATTATGATCGTCAAAAAGAGGAAGCGGCGAAGTATTTGAGGGGGCTTTTGTGAGTGGCGTTTCATGACTGCAATTTGCTTTGCAGCTCGGGCTGAAACTGCTATAAATGGTTTAAATTAACCCAAATGTTTATGACCGCAGCAAAACAACAGACCAATATTGGCGACGAAGAAGAATTGCCAGTAGTTTCTGAAAAGAGCAAGAAAGACGAAATTTTAGGCGCTTATCAGTTGTTGATACAAAAATTCAGGGAAGGCGGACAGTCCACACAGGAACGCAAAATCGCCATTGCAAGAAAAAATGAAGATGATCTTGTGGAAAATGCTTCAAAGCTTGCCGCGAATGACATTTTGGCAAATGTGGCCGGTCTTGAAGCATCCGTAAGAAAATGGCTTTCGGAACTGGCGGAATCTTTGATCAAAGAACTTCAAAATCTAAAAAATGCCAGAGAAGCTCTGCAAATTGAAAAAAATCGCCTTGAAGAAGTTCACGAAATTAAAGCGGAAGCCGATACTCTTTCAAATCTGATATTGGCTCATGGGGAAAAGGAGAAGGAACTGGAAAAAATAATGTTTTTGCAGCGGGAAAATTGGCAAAAAGAACAGGACGAATATAAATATCAATTGGGCTTAAAACGCAGAAAAGAGGAAGACGAGTATGAAGAAAAACGTCTGACGAAGGAAAGAATTTTGAAAGATAGAGAGCAGCGAATGGCTGAGCAGGAGGAGGAGTTAAAAAACTTAAGGCTACTCAAGGAGGCTTTTGACCAGCGTCTTTTGACAGAGCTTGAAATTGCGAAAGAAGAAGCTATCCGTCAAACAAGAGAAAAAGGTGCAATTGAGGCAAAATTATTGGCTGAAAAAACGGAGTCGGAAAAACGGATGTCAAATCTGACGATTGATACTTTAAGCAAGCAATTGGCTCAGTATGAAAGCGACATTCAAAAATTGAAAAAAGAATTGGAAATAGCAAATAACGGGGTTAAGGATATTGCTTTGAAAGTTATTGAAAGCAGAGGGAGGCAGGGCGATCAGCATCGTCCTTTGGAACCTGGCCGCAAAGAGGAAAAGGTGCGAACTGAATAAATATTGCCCCTTTAGTTTACAGTTTCGTTGCGATTTGCTTGCATTTTGTTATTGTTTTGTTATTATATATGTGCAAGCCAGAGTGCTGTTAAACTACAGCTTCTCGGGTGACACAGAAACTCTTCCGAAAGGAAGGGTTTTTCTGTATAATTTGTTGGCCTGGTGAAGCATGGGGCTGTAGTTTAATGGTAAAATACTCTGGCCTGTCACCCGAGAGATGCGAGTTCAAATCTCGTCGGCTCCACCAAGCTTTTTAGGGCTATTCTTCAAGGCTATCTGTATAAAAATTCAAAGCTGTTTCGTACCAGTACGAAAAATTGGATTGCGGTGCAGATTTGCGATTATGGCAAAATCGTAGTCTAAGCAGAAATCCTTCCTAGGAAACGAAGGTGGTGGATTCGGATTTTCCGCTGCAGACAGATAAAAATCTGCGTTCGAGAGAAATGGCAGCGACCTGAAATTAGAAGTTGTCGTTTTTAAAGTTTCACCGGTGACACTTTTGTTTGGGACACGAGATGGCATAAATCAGGCCCGCTGTTTGCTTTTGAAGAGGCGAGAAGCCAGGGCGGCGATTGCCAAAATCAGCATCCAGGCGGAGTTGCCTGTTGGATTTTCGGACGGGGCGCTCTTCTGTGCGCCGCTTGGCGAGCCGGCAAGTCTACCGACTGTACAACCTTCCGAATTGTTCGATGGCGGCGGCGAGCTTGTTTCTGCGCTGGCTGTTTCCGATTGGAGTTCCCACGGTATCTTGCCGTCCGGTCCCTCAAGCGGATTTGGCATTGCGGGGAAAAATGGCACTTCTTCGCCTGTTGCGGCCTTGATTTTATGCCAGATTCCGGCTTCGGTAAGAGCTAAAATCTGTGTTCCATTCAGTTTCATCAAAACTGTTGTTCCCGCTTTGTTGTTTCGTACTTCAACGTAATCCAC
>JACQRJ010000066.1 GCA_016206505.1 Candidatus Peregrinibacteria bacterium
TTAAAAAATAATTAATCAAAAAAATGGCCAGAACAGCATTAACAGTCAAAACGGATTGTAAAAAAATGCGCGCCACAAGAGAACATAAGGCAGGCAAAAAAATTACTTTTCCAACCCGAGTCTACAACCGCTGTACAAATTGCGGAAGACAGGGCGGATACATGAGAAAATTTGAAATTTGCAGAATCTGTTTCCGTGAACTCGCCCGTGAAGGCAAAATCATGGGTGTCACAAAATCATCCTGGTAGCAGAGCGAGCATAAACGAGCTCCCCTAAACAATAAACCAAAAACAATGCACACAGATCCAATAGCAGACTTGCTAACAAGAATCAGGAACGGTCAAAAAGCTCATCACGAAAGAGTTACCGTGCCGCATTCAACTATTAAAGAAAATATTCTGAAAGTTTTACAAAACAAAGGTTTCATAGAAAATTACGAGACAGCCAAAGAAGGCAATTTCAATGTATTGCAAATAGCTTTAAAGGAAGATAGAAGCAACATTAATTTTCGCAGAATCTCAAAACCGGGCCAGCGTATTTATACAAAAACCACAGATCTAAAAACCGTAAAAAGTGGACTCGGTATTACAATTCTCTCGACCTCAAAAGGCATAATGAGTAATATGGAAGCCAAAAAACAAAAGCTGGGAGGCGAAGTAATCTGTGAAATTTATTAAACTTTTTCAAAACATCATGTCACGAATCGGAAAACAAGCAGTAAAATTACCATCGGGAGTAACGGCAGAAGTCAAATCTGAAAACTTTGTTGCGATCAAAGGTTCAAAAGGTGAATTAATCAAACAGTTTCCTGCTTTAATCAAGATTGAAGTTAAAGAAAATGAAATCATCGCTTCACGCCTGGATGATCTACAGCAAACCAGAGCTATTCACGGCCTTGTACGAAGTTTGCTTGCCAACATGGTTGAAGGAGTCAGCAAAGGTTATGAACGCAAGCTCGAAATAGTTGGTGTTGGATACAGAGCCACTACGGCCAAGAATAAAATCACGCTTACACTCGGATATTCTCATCCGGTTGAATACATAGCCCCGAAAGATATTGAATTTAGCATGGATCCGGAATTGAAAAACATTATCATTATCAAAGGCATAGACAAACAAACATTGGGTGAAGTTGCTGCAAAAATCCGCTCATTCAGAAAACCGGAACCATACAAAGGTAAAGGTATCAAATATTTCGGTGAACATATCCGCAGAAAAGCCGGTAAAGCGGCAGGCGCCAAGCAATAAATTTAAACTCTAAAACTTAAGAATCCAAGAAAATGTCCAATAGAAAATATCAATTAAGAAAAAAACGTCACAAAAGAGTACGCCACAAAATAACAGGCACACCGTCACGCCCAAGGCTCGTTGTTTTTCGCAGTCTGACAAACAATTATGCTCAACTTGTAGATGATGAAAAAGGCATTATCTTATCTTCAGCCTCAGATTTAAAAAATAAATCAAAAGCAACAAAATCAGAAAGAGCCAAAGAAGTAGGTGCGGAAATAGCCAAAAAAGCACAGGAACAAAAAATAACCGAAGTTGTTTTTGACAGAAACGGCTACAAATATCATGGACGCGTCAAAGCTATAGCAGCGGCCGCACGTGAGGGAGGACTAAAATTTTAATAACTAATTATGGCAAGAAACGCACACGAAAAATCAGGATTCGGTAAGAAAAAAGAAGTAAAAGAGTTTGACGAAAATGTAGTTCAGATTGATCGTGTTACCAAAGTGGTTAAAGGCGGAAGACGTTTAAGATTCCGTGCAACAGTTGTAATCGGCAACCGCAAGGGCAAAGTAGGAATCGGCGTCGGTAAATCAAATGAAGTAACCGGCGCAATTCAAAAGGCCATAGCAAAAGCCAAAAAAGGATTATTAAATGTCACCATGGACGGATCTACAATACCCCACGACATTAAAATAAAGTACAAATCATCACGACTGCTCCTCATGCCTGCAAGTCCGGGAACAGGACTTATTGCCGGCGGCACAATCCGTAAAGTACTTGAACTGGCAGGAATCAAAGATATTTTGAGCAAATCTTTCGGCACCAACAACAAAGTCAACAATACCAAAGGCACATTTGAAGCTCTCAAAATGCTGCGCCAGACTCCAAGAATGGCAAAAAGATCATCTGCAAAACAGCCGACGGAAGCCAAAATTAAAGTAGAAATTCAAAATGCACAACCTAATGACGAACTTGTAAAAATCGATGGAATACAATAACTAAATAAATCACGTCATTACTATTCGCACTCAAGACCAACGTCAAAAAAAAGAGGAAAACAATCGGACGCGGGAATGGTTCCGGCCACGGTACTTTTAGCGGTCGCGGTTGCAAAGGTCAAAAAGCCCGCACTGGAGGCAAAATCAGAGCAGGCTTTGAAGGCGGACAAACTCCATATATTCGCAGAATCCCAAAACTCAGAGGCTTCAAAAATCCAAACCACTTGCAATACCAGGTAGTTAACACTGGAAGCTTAAATGTTTTCGAAGATGGTCAAACGGTAGACAAAGCTTCATTAAAAGAAAAAAATCTGATTGCAAAGAAACTTAAACCTGTAAAATTATTGGCCGGCAAAGGCGATTTAACAAAAAAATTAACGGTCAAAGTTGATAAAGCCTCACAAAAAGCCGTTAAATTGGTAGAAGCTGCAAAAGGAAAAGTTGAAATCAAAATCGCTCCCAAAGCACCGGCCGAAGAATCTGCTGAAGTGCCGGCTTAATCCTCTGAAATCCCAAAAATGCTTACATACCTCAAACAAATCTGGAGCTCCAAGGATTTAAGAAAAAAAATCCTTTTTACTCTTGGCATTGTAATTTTATATAGATTCCTGGCGCATATCACTGTCCCCGGTGCAAATCTGGAAAGCCTTCAGGCCATTTCAAACAGAAATCAACTTCTCGAAGTTTTCAGCTTGCTCACAGGAGGTAGCACGGAAAATTTTTCCATCGTTTTGATGGGTATCGGTCCGTACATCAATGCCTCCATCATTATGCAATTGCTCCAGGTAATCGTTCCGAAGCTGGAAAACATCTCAAAAGAAGGTGAAAGCGGCAGACGCAAAATCAATTCCTACACACGCTGGTTGGCTTTCCCCCTGGCATTTCTACAATCATACGGAATGATTATCCTTCTAAATCAACAATCTCAAATTCCAATCATCAGCGACATAAACAATCCAAGTGTGGTTTTGCCGATCATGTTAACCATTTCCGCAGGAACAATCTTCCTGGTCTGGCTTGGCGAACAAATCACCGAAAACGGCATCGGCAACGGAATTTCAGTTTTAATTTTCTCCAGCATCATTTCCGGTATCCCGGGCTCAATCGGTCAAAGCTTGGCTTTGGCACAAGGCGATGAAAGTAAACTTATTCCATTTATCGGCATTGTACTTTTAACTGTTATTTTGATCACTGTTGTAGTTTTGGTAAATGAAGCTCAAAGAAAAATCCCTATCACCTACGCCGGCGGGGGAATGAAAGCCAAAAGCGATCAATCCTTTCTGCCGATTCGCATCAATCAGGCCGGCATGATTCCTATCATCTTTGCCGTAGCTTTGATCAGTTTTCCCGGAGTCTTGGGACAATTTTTCACCCAGGCGGAGTCCGCATGGCTTAGAGATGTAGGCAACACTATGGTCACCATTTTCCAGCCAAATACTTTCAGTTACCTAATTCTCTATTATATTTTCGTACTTGCATTCACTTATTTCTACGTTTCCATCACCTTCAATCCCGAACAAGTCGCTGAAAATATTCAAAAACGCGGAGGCTATATTCCAGGCATCCGTCCTGGAACCCAAACAGTCGAACATCTCAAAACGGTATCAAGTCATCTCACCCTATTCGGTTCAAATTTTCTAGCATTGATAGCAATTATGCCTTTGCTCACGCAATTTGTCTTCACCTCAAGTGCCATAGGCTCCATAACGCTTTTGATTTCAGGCGCAGGAATCATCATCATAGTTGGAGTTGTTTTGGAAATCGTTCGCCAGATCAACGCACAGCTGATAATGCACGACTACAAGAGATTTTATTAACCACCATAAAATATGGATATCATTTTCTTTGGCATGCAAGGCGCAGGCAAAGGCACTCTTGGCAAAGCAGTGGCGAAAAAATACAACATGCAACTTTTTGAAACCGGAGCAGAACTACGCCGACTTTCCGCAGAAAGCTCTGAACTCGGCCACAAAGTAAAATCCATTATCGATGCCGGACATCTTGTAGACAATGCAGTTGTAATGGAAATCGTGGAAAATTTCGTACAAAACCTGAAACCAGGCGTTTCCATCCTTTTTGATGGCATCCCCAGAAAAATAGAGCAGGCAAATTCTTTAAATACGCTTTTGGATAAAAACGGTAGAAAATACAGAGCGGTTTTGATCAATATTTCCCGAGAAACAGCGCTCAAGCGTCTAACCACACGCAGAATTTGCAGCGTCTGCAAAACCGTCTATCCGGCAGATTATCAAAATGATGCATGTGAATGTGGCGGTGAACTTATCACCCGCCAGGATGACAATCCGCAGTCAATCGAAACCCGCCTCAAAGCCTTTGAAGAAGAAACATTACCGGCTATCGAACTATACAAAGACAACTTGATAAAAATAGACGGCGAGCCAAAAATCGATGAAGTTGAAAAAACCGCTCTGGAAATTCTGAATACGGTTATGAATGAGCCTTCAAACTAAAATTTATGGCCATCATTATAAAAACACCCGATCAAATAGAAAAAATGCGTCGAGCCGGGCACATTCTCGGTGAACTTTTGAATATTCTGGTCGAAAGCGCCAAACCCGGTATTTCCACAAAGGAATTAGATAATTTTGCTGAAAAATTCATCAAAGAAAAAGGCGGACAACCAGCCTTCAAAAGCTATCGCGGCTATCCGGCGACTATCTGTACCGCCATTGATGAAGTGGTAGTCCACGGAATCCCCAAAGAAAGCCAAATTCTCAAAAACGGCGACCTCCTGACCATAGACAGTGGAGTGATCTATCAGGGCTTTTACAGCGATGCAGCACGCTCAGTCGGCATCGGCCAAATCTCCGCTCAAAAACAAAAACTGATCAGCACAGCCAAAATAGCCCTAAGCAAAGCCATCGACATGGCAAAGCCAGGCGTCCATCTGGGAGAAATCAGTAAAGTCATCCAAAAAATCATCGAAAGTGCCGGATTTCATGTAATCCATGACCTGACAGGACATGGCATCGGCACTGCACTTCACGAAGAACCTCATGTCCTAAATTATTACGACGGGCACCCCGGACCGATTTTAAAAGCAGGTATGACCCTGGCAATCGAGCCCATTTTCGCAATTGGCACCTCCGAAATAATCACCAGACAAGACAACTGGACTATCCAAACCAAAGATGGCTCCTGTGCTGTCCAACAGGAAAACACCATTTTAATTACCGAATACGGCAATGAAATTTTGACGGAACAGACATGAGCGAAGCGAATGTCCCTGCAGCCAAAAACGCACGCAGTGCGTTTCCCTACCTAGTCCTTCAACTTCTGCAAATAAGCACTCAGACAATGCTGAGTAAAATCAATCCTTTGGAAGGGTTCCCACCAGTCCGTCATAAATCCTCCAATAGCCCTTAAGGGCTTCTTGACAACCAGAATTTTAGAATTTTCGCCAAAAATAAGCTTCACAGTATCAGTCTTTTTTAACTGCAAAACTCTGCTCTTGGTTAACCAAAAGTCAATTTCTTCAAGATATTTCGCTCTCTTTTCCATAGAAGGCATATCTGCCTCCAAAACCGAATACGCACTAACCACACCTTCAACATAAGCGCACCTATTACGGGCAGATTTCTTAAACTTTTGCTGAGTTTCAATTCTCCAATCAGTATAATCCTTTACAAAAATATAATATTTTTCCTCTGGAAAAAGCGGATACCAGCTTTTTAGGGCAGCCATACCCCAAAGATAAAAATTGCCATCCCATTGTTTGCGATACTTTGCAATAAAATAATTCAAACTATCTTCTATGACCATCTTCACTTCATCCGAAGGATCGTAAAGATAATATCTGGCAAGCGCGAGCAAAGCCTCACCATTTGAAAACTCCGATTCTCGAAAATTCTGATTTTTGCCTTTCTCCAGATCATATTTCTCCATAAAACCGGCACCCGACATCTTCATGGCCATAACAAAATTCTTATAATCTTCGATCAAATTAGCGTACTTATTTTTAAAATCCGGGTAAGCCTCAACAAAATCCAAAAGCCCGACCAAAAGAAGACTCGTCCCTCCCAAAGTACAGTTATTTGCTGTTTTCTGCAGACATTGAAAATCGTAACCACCAAACACAGAATCAAGACTATTCGTTTCGAAATATCCGATTGCCTTTTTCATATTCCCCTGCAAATCAAAATCTTCAGCCATTTTAACAGCCACCTCACCAAGAACATAAAATCCACCTGCCTGCCTAACCATATTATCATCATCTACATATCGATCCCAAAAAGGCATATATTCATAACGAAAATGACCACTATCCTCCTGGGCATTCCTAAACCACTCAACAGCATTTTGAATAGTCTTCAATATCTGGGCATCGCTAAGTACCGGACTTTCAGCATAAACAACCGCTGAAAGGAAAGAGAAAAAGATGACCAACACTACAAAAACTTTCTGCATGGAAAGATTATAAGAGGACTATGCAAAAATACCAAATACAAGGCGGCAGGAAAAGTTCGACCGCAATGTACTGGCTTGTACATGAGGATCGAATTTTTTCGACAACACCGTAGATGGTACTTTTGCAGAGTCCTCATAACCCTTTTACGCTTTCTCTTAAAAAAATCCCTTGCATCGACTATACATCTAATGTAAAATCCCACCGCTTTGTATAGATAAACCTAAAAAAGGGCATCCTAAATGGCAAAAGAGGACATTATCGAGGTTTCAGGAACAGTCACGGAATCATTGCCAAACGCTGAATTCCGTGTGGAAATAGATGATGAACCGTACAAAGGACTGGTGATAAAAGCACATCTTTCGGGTAAAATGAGAGTCAATTTCATTAAGATTCTTCCGGGGGACAAAGTGACTATCCAGTTGAGCACTTATGACTTGTCAAAGGGAAGAATCACCTATCGTCAAAAATTAGATAAGAAAAATCCATAATGAAAGTACGTTCATCGGTGAAAAAAATTTGCCAAAAATGCAAAACCATTAAACGTGGTGGCACGGGCAAGAAAAAACAATTACGTGTAATCTGCGAAAATCCCAGACACAAACAAAGGCAGGGTTAATTGAATTCTAAGCGGTTAGTATTCAACCCCCAAGAATACTGGCTGCTTAAAACTTAATTAGCAAAATATGGCCCGTATAGCAGGAATCAATCTGAAGAATGAAGCTCGCATCGAAGCAGCGCTCACTGCAATTTATGGCATCGGCAGACAATTAAGCGCCAAAATTTTGACCGAAGCCGGAGTCATCAAAAATAAAAAAGTTCATGAACTCTCAGAGGATGAAGTTGGAGTACTGCGCAGCATTATCGAAAAAGTCCCTACCGAAGGTGATTTAAAAAGAAAAATCACCATGGACATCAAGCATTTGCAGGAAATTGGTTCATACCGCGGTTTCAGACACAAAAAAGGCCTTCCGGTTCGCGGACAGCGCACACGCTACAATTGCCGCACCAGAAAGGGCAAGAAAAAGACCATTGCAAATAAAAAAATCGTAACTAAATAATTTTCATGGCTAAAGAAGCTAAAGAAAAAAAGGAAGCTGAGGCTAAAGAAGAAAAAGGCAAAAAAACGGCGACGGCCAAGAAAAAAGCCAAACGCAGAATTGTACCTGAAGGTAAGGCATTTATTCAGGCTTCTTATAACAATACGATTGTTACGCTGACAGAACCAAACGGCGATGTGATTTCCTGGAGCTCATCGGGCGCAAGCGGTTTCAAAGGAGCTCGCAAAGCCACACCATATGCAGCGCAGGTTTCAGCCGAAAATGCAGTTGAAAAAGCCAAGGTTTACGGTCTGGAAAGAGTGCATGTTTATATAAAAGGCGTTGGAACCGGACGCGATCAGGCAGTGCGCGGATTGGTATCTGCAGGATTAAATCTAATAACAATCACAGATACCACCCCTATCCCCCACAACGGTTGCCGAAAAAAGAAAGCTCGTCGTGTATAACAGGCCGTTCGCTGCAAGCGAACACAGGCCAATAACAAAAGCGTCCCGCCACAGGGCCCAACCTAATCCCATCAACTATGTCACGTTATCGCGGTCCAGTAACCAGACTCTCAAGAAAATTAGGCCTAATGCTGTTTCAAAACGGCCAAAGTAAACTTAAGTCTTTTCAAAAAAAAGGTTATAAACCAGGAGAACACGGACAAAAAAGATTCAGCCAGATGTCCGAATACTCAAAGCAGCTTCAGGAAAAACAAAAAGCACGTTTCCTTTATGGTATTTCCGAAAAACAATCACACAATTATTACAAACTGGCTGCCAAGACTCTAGGAATGACCGGTGTAAATTATATGACACTTCTCGAAAGAAGACTTGATAACGTCATCTATCGCTCGGGACTGGCAAAAACGAGAGCACAGGCACGACAAATTGTAGGCCATGGAATGATAAAACTAAACGGCCGCAGAGTAAAAACTCCATCCATCATTGTCAAAACCGGAGACAAGTTTGAAATCCAGGAAAAATCCCGCGGATCAAAGCTTTTTGAAGGACTTGATAACACAAAATTCAAACCGCCGAAATGGGTCAAATCCGACCTGAAGAAACTTGCCGGCGAAATCGCTGCACTTCCTGAAAAAGATGATATTGAGCAAGCTATTGACAACCAACTCATTACAGAATTTTATTCTAAATAAAATAACCGAACCAAAGTATGCATTTAATTCAAGAAGAAATTGGCATCCCCAAGATAAAAACCGATGTGGTTTCTGACAATCACATGATTTTTACCATGGGACCTCTTCCTACCGGGTACGGAGTTACTGTCGGAAATGCACTAAGAAGAGTTCTCTTGTCCTCACTGCCTGGAGCCTGCATCACAGGCATCAAAATTTCAGGCATCAGCCACGAATACACGACAATCAAAGGCATCAAAGAAAGCGTCCTGGATATCACCCTAAATCTAAAACTGCTAAGTATCAAAAAAGACTCTGCAAAGCCTTCCACTATTGTTCTCGAAACCACCAAAGGCGGAGAAATTACAGGAAAAGATTTGAGCTGCCCATCCGATGTGGAAATTTTAAATCTGGAACAATACATTTGCACAGCAGAAAAAGGCACGAAATTAAAGATAGAAATGATCGTAGAAAAAGGTGTTGGATATATTCCCGCTACCGTACGACAAAAAAAAGAAACTGATACAAGCATTATTCTTCTCGATGCGATTTATTCACCGGTCAAAAAAGTACGTTACGACGTAGAAGCGACACGTGTAGGACAAATGACCGATTTGGACAAACTTATCGTCGAAATCAAAACTAATGGAGCAATCAGTCCGGAAGATGCGCTCAAATTTGCATCAAATATTTTGCAGTCCTACTTCAACCTTTTCAACATTGAAAACATCATGGTTGAAGAAGACTATATG
This sequence comes from Candidatus Peregrinibacteria bacterium, assembly GCA_016206505.1. Classification (GTDB taxonomy): domain Bacteria; phylum Patescibacteriota; class Gracilibacteria; order UBA1369; family LOWO2-01-FULL-3; genus JACQRJ01. Next base: position 9,585 of record JACQRJ010000066.1, read on the forward strand.
TCCGACATCAAATCAATTCTGGAAAAAGAAAAAGAAGAAGAGCAAAAAAAACCGATTCAGGAATCCTATACGCCTATTGAAATTCTCGGCTTTTCACCACGCACCCTCAATGCTCTTATCAACGGCGGCATCGGATCAATCGAACAACTTTCACGTTGCACTGAAAGTAAATTGACAAATCTGCGCGGCTTCGGTAAAAAAGCGCTTAATGAGGTAAAAGCGGCATTGGAGAAAAAAGGATTTTCACTCTCAGAAGAATAATAATAAATTCATGCGCCACAAGATAAAAAAAGTAAAACTGGGCACAGATAAAGATCATACCACAGCCTTGGTCCGAAACCTTGCAATGTCCGTAATAATTTACGAAAAAATCAAGACCACATCAAAAAAAGCAAAGGCCGTACAGCCTTTTATTGAAAAACTTATCAATATAGCCAAAAGAAAAGAAAAGCTCGGAGCTATCCGCGAAATTGAAAGATTGATCCAGCACGAAAACAGTTCCCGTAAAATTCTCGAAGTTTTAGCAGAAAAATATAAAGATAAAACTTCCGGCTATACACGTATCACAAAGCTGGGCTACCGTGCCGGAGACAACGCACCAGTCGTACAACTCGAATTAATATAACAGAATCGAAACTTAAGCTTCGATTCCAAAAACATCACCATCATGAAATCAGCAATACACGACAAGACCACCTCAAACCAAAAATGGTATCTTGTCGATGCAAAAGACAAGGTATTGGGGCGCATTACAACAACAATCAGTAATAAATTGCGTGGTAAAGATAAAGCGACTTTTACACCAAATCTTGATTGCGGTGATTATGTAATAGTAATCAATGCTGAAAAAGTAAAATTGACCGGCCAAAAGAAGCATCACAAAATGTACTACACTCATTCAGGCTTTCCAGGCGGATTAAAAACCAAATCAGCCGGTGAAATGCAGGAAGAAAAACCTGAAAAAATCCTGGAATTGGCAGTTTATGGCATGTTACCGAAAAATCGCCTAAGAAAAATATTTATGAAAAAACTGAAAGTCTACAAAGATGAGACTCATCCTCATAAAGCACAAGCTCCGCAAATATTAGAAGTATAATTAAGTTAATATGTCAGTAAAAAAACAGACTTCAAAGTCAAAACCCATGATGGAAGAAGCGGAAGAAAGCGCTAAAGCTCCAAAAAAAGGCAAGTATTTTTACGCACATGGCAAACGCAAAACATCAATTGCAAAAATCAGACTTTACACCGGCAAAGGTGACATAACGGTAAATGAAAAAGCGGCCAAGGAATATTTTACCGTCAAAACTTTAATAGGACTGATCAAAACCCCTTTCAAAATCACCGGAACCAATAATAAATACGATGTTTCCGCTGTTGTAAGAGGCGGCGGCGTCAATTCCCAGGCCGAAGCCCTGCGTCATGGTATTACCAAAGCATTGGTTCAGGCGGACCCCCTAAACAAACCATCTTTAAAAAAAGCCGGACTGCTCACACGCGATTCCAGAGTGAAAGAACGTAAAAAATTCGGTCTAAAAAGAGCCCGCAAAGGCCCGCAATTCAGTAAGCGCTGAAACGCGCTCCGCGGCGCGTTTCCCTGCAGCCGGACGCGAGCGATTAGCGAGCGTCTAAGCAACAGATTTTTCGTACTGGTACGAAAAATTTTAGCGGTTATGTTTTTGAAAAGTACGGAAGTCTCGTCCCGGGACGGGAAGTCCTATCGGGGAACAAATTTGCAATCATGGCAATATCGTAGTCTGATGCGGGATTTCTTCCTAGGAAATGGGAGAGACTAACCTGGTTTTTCTGCTGCAGACAGGTAAAAATCCGTGCTTGAGGTAAATGGCAGCGACCTGAAATTAGAAATTGTCGTTTTTAATTTTTGCCATGGGCAAACTTTAGCATATTTCAGAAAAAGCCGGAAAGTCGGATTAATGCTTTTCCAAACCACTCATTTTGTACGTACAACGGCACAACTGATTTAGATTCCATTGTTCCAGCCTCCAGTGCTAAAATACCGCAAACTACCCATTCTTAAATTCCCCAATTTTGCCCTCCTCACTCACCCTCATCAATAAGGGATTAAGTAGCGAAGAAGCCAGAGCAAGACATCATAAATTCGGCTACAACGAAATTCCCGAAAAAGAAAAATTCACCGTCTTCAAAATCTTTTTTTCGCAATTTACTTCTCTATTGGTAATCATTCTAATTATTGCCGGCAGCATTTCAATGCTGCTCAAAGAAGTTATTGACGGTCTGGCGATTTTCGCAATAGTCGTCATCAATGCAATTATCGGCTTCATTCAGGAATACAACGCCGACAATGCCGTCAAAGCGCTAAAAAAACTCGTCATCCCAAAAACCATCGTTATCCGAAACGGGAAAAAAATTGAAATCGCAATCAGAGAACTGGTTCCGGACGATATTGTGATTTTAAATGAAGGAGACAAAATTCCCGCCGATCTGGAAATAATTGAAGCTTTCTCACTCAAAGTTGACGAATCGATGCTCACAGGCGAAAGCATAACTGTAAGCAAAAATCCTGAAACTGAAAACAAACTTTTCAAAGGAACACTCATTGTCAGCGGACGGGCAAAAGCCAAAGTTTTAAGCATCGGAACAAATACAAAATTCGGCCAGATTGTCGAAATGGTCTCAAAACAAGAAGAAGAGCGCTCCCCTCTTGCACTTCAGCTCGATGAAGTGGGGAAAAAAGCGGGCATAATCATATTGATCCTTGTAGCAATAGTTTTCGCGCTTGGAACATTCCGTGAAATCTCTTTGTTGAAAATGCTGATGGTCGCGGTCGCGCTTGGAGTTTCCGCTATTCCGGAAGGTTTGCCAATTATTGTCACATTAACATTGGCCATGGGTGTGCAAATTTTGGCTTACAAAAAAGCCATTGTCCGCAAAATGAATGCAGTCGAAACTCTCGGAGCCACAACCATTATTTGCTCGGATAAAACAGGCACTTTGACTCTAAATGAAATGACCGTAAAAAAAGTCTATGCCGATTTCAAAGAAACCGAAATAGAGGGACAGGGCTACGGCTACACAGAAAAAACAAAACTTGAATCCCTCGCGGAAAAGAAACTTTTAGTCATCTGTGAAAATTGCAACAATTCCGATATAGACGGTAAAAACGTTCTCGGAGATCCTACGGAAATCGCATTAAAAGTTCTCACCAGAAAAGCCAGATTTGTAAAAACTTTCAAAGAACTTGATGAAAACGTCTTCACTTCTGAACGAAAAATAATGAGCACTTTGGTCCGTACCGAAAACAAAAAATCTGCAAAAAAAGAAGTTCTGGCCAAAGGTGCCTACGAAGAAATTTTAAAACGCTGCAACCGCATAATCAAAAACGGCAAAATAGTAAAAATAAGCTCAAGAGATAAACAAAAGATCAAAAAAACAGCCGATGAATATGCCGATAACGCTTTAAGAGTTTTGGGATTTGCCTATAAAGAATTTTTAGGGGAAGCATTAGCCAATTCTCCTGCTTCCCCATTTGATGAAAAAAATCTCATTTTCGTCGGCTTGGTGGGAATGATGGACCCCCCGCGCAAAACTGTAAAACAATCCATCCAAATTTGCCAAAAAGCCGGCATAAAAATTCGCATTATTACCGGCGACAATGCCATTACGGCGAAAGCCATCGGAAAGCTGATCGGGATGAAAATAACACATGTCAAAACCGGAGATGAGATAGACAAAATGAGCGACAAAGAGCTTAAAATTGCCTTACAGCAAACGGAAATCTTTGCCCGAACCAATCCCGCGCACAAATACCGCATTGTGGACATTTTGAAAAAAAATCATGAAATTGTGGCCGTCACAGGAGATGGTGTAAATGACGCTCCCGCCCTAAAACACGCCGATGTCGGCGTAGCTATGGGTATAAAAGGCACTGAAGCCACAAAAGAAGTGGCCGATATCGTTCTGAAAGATGACAATTTTACAACCATCGTCAACGCCATAGAAGAAGGCAGGCGAATTTATCAAAACATCCTGGCATTCATCAAATATCTCCTTTCGGCAAATTACGACAGCATCACAACCGTCGGCATTTTGACAATTATAGGATTGCCATTGCCATTACTGCCTCTGCATATTCTCTGGATCAATCTGGCGACAGATTCTCTTCCGGCACTGGCTCTTGGCCGCTCCCCCGCCGAAAAAGACACAATGTCAAAACCTCCCCACCCCAAAAGAGAAAATATTTTCAAAAAATTCTTCCCTTTCATCACTGTAGCAGCCATCTCGCAAACCCTCATCAATCTTGGAGTTTACTTTTACGGGGCAAATTTAGATAAAAATCTCGGCATTGACACGGCAAATCTCTCACAACCATCTCTCGCACGCACAATGGTTTTCACCCAAATCGTCCTTTTTGAACTTTTCTTTGTCTTTGTTTGCAAAGAAGAAAAAAGCTTCAAGCCTAAAGAACTATTCAACAACAAATATCTCGTCGGCGCAGTTACAATCTCCCTGATTCTGCAAATAATCATGATCTATACACCTTTCATGCAAACAGTCTTCAAAACCGCAGCGCTGGGTTTCAAAGAGTGGATCATTTTAATAATTCTCTCCTCAAGCGCCTTTTTGATTCCAAGAATCACCAATCTTTTCAAAAAGCCGAATTAACAATTTTTTAGCACTCTGCAAAAACCCTCTTTTCTGTATAATGTCGTCACATATGCGTTTCGACATTCTTACAATTTTCCCCAAAAGTCTAAACTCCTACCTCAAAGAGAGCATTATCGCGCGCGCCAAAAAAGCAAAACTGATCGAAATTCATCTTCACGACATTCGTACATTTTCCAAAGACAAACACAAAAAAGTCGATGATATTCCCTACGGAGGCGGTGCCGGCATGGTCATGACTCCCCAGCCTTTATACGACGCTATAAATCATGTAAAAAAATTCAATCACGGCCCGGTAATTTACTTAAGCGCAAGCGGCAAAAATTTCAAACAAACCGACGCCGAAAAATTGGTAAAAATCCACGCTCTGCAAAAACCAAAAAACGGCATTATCCTAATCTGCGGACGTTATGAAGGCATCGATCAAAGAATCATCGATCTTTGCATAGATCGGGAAATTTCTATCGGCAACTACGTCCTTACAGGGGGAGAACTGCCTGCCATGGTCGTTTTGGACGCCATTTCGCGCCTTATCCCTGGAGTACTGGGCAAAGAAAAGTCCCATGAACACGACTCCTTCTCAAAAGCCTTAAACCGCAAAAAAGAATACCCTCACTATACACGCCCGGAAAAATTTGAAGGTCATAAAGTACCAAAAGTACTACTTTCCGGACATCACAAAGAAATCGAAAACTGGCGCAAAAGTCACTTAAAATAATCGACTCAATAAAGCGCAAACATGCATCCAATCATCACCTACACAATTGCATTTTTACTCTCACTGACACCGCTCAGTTTGATTATTTTGCTTTATCTAAATCGCATTTTCTCACATAACGACCCAAAGCTCGGCCAAACCACAGTGATTTGCACAAACATCATCGGAACGCTCACAAAAGAAAACCGCATCGTCCGCTCCATCATTTACGACAAATACAAAATCACCTGCCCAGACGAAGGCGAAACCGTCACTATAAGCAACAATGAAGAAGCGGAACACGAAATAACCGTTGAAAGAAATTTGCTGAAAAAAGAGGAAGTTCTAAATTTAATAGCCACAGCAGTCTCTTTTTGCCATTATGATTACGCCAAAATCACAGCTATTGAAGAAATTCTCGGCCACTTTTTAAACTCCTGCGGCATCAGCAAAACAAATATTCGCGCAAATTATGATGAAATCCAGGAAATTTCGACTCATCCTCAAAAGAAAATTTCTACAGTGGTAATCAGAAATAAACAAACCAAAGAAATTTTTGCCTTCTCAAAAGGAAATCCAGAGGCCATACTCAAAAGAGTAACCCGCATGTATTTTGAAAATAAAAAAATCGAAATCACCCAGAAAGAACGTCGCCATCTACGCAAAAAAATTGAGAAACTAACAAAAAATGGGCAAAAAATCATCGCCTTCGCCTACAAACCTTTGCCCTTAAAATTACTTGAGAATTACACCGAAACTTTCGTCGAAAATGAAATGGTTTTTCTCGGCTTCATAGGCTTGACCCATCCATTGAACAAAAAAGTTACCGAAAACATCAATCTGATCAAACAATCGGGAATAAAAACCATGATTTTAACCTCGCAGCAGGAACGAAAAGCTGTAGCAATCGGCAAGATCCTTCAGATAATCAATCCGCAATATTTCGAAGTTATCAGCGGCCCTTATCTAGAGCAATTGGGAGAGACAAAAATACAAAAAATGCTTCAAAACAGAGAAAAAGACTACATTTTTTGTGAATTGAGAGAAGAGGATAAAATCCTGGTGCTCGAAGCTTTGCGCAAAAATGGCGAAAAAATCGCTCTGGCAAAAGGAAAAAATTCGATTCAAAACATCATTCAGGGCATCAAAAAAGGGCGCATTTTCAATAAAAATTACCGAAAGTTTGTTTTCCACGCGCTTACCTGCAAAATCGCGGAAACTTTCCTTTTCATTGGAGCATTGATATTAAAAGCCCCATTACCTTTGAGCATTGCCGCAATCATCATTCTGGACATCGCTGTAAATCTTCTGCTCCAACTTGGACTGAAATCCGAACAGCCGCAAAAAAATGTCATGTCAAAAGAATATCATCCCGTGAATATCAAATTAAGCCGCCGCAAAAACATTATTCCCCTGCTATTTCAGGGACTTTTAATGGGATTTTCCACAATCGGCGTTTATTTTTTCAGTCTGATCAGAGACGGTTTTATTCCTGGGGAAACAATCAATAATCAGGCACATCTCAAAGCCATGGCACTCAGTTTTGCATTTTTAAGCCTTAACCAAATCATCAGCGCCTTCAGCTTCAAAAGACGTTTCAAAAATATCTACCTCATTTTAAGCACTATCATCGCACTGCTACTTATCTACCTACTAAGCCGCATTTCAGCTTTCCCAGAAATCATTAAACTACATGAAATTTCATCCGAAGATTATCTGATGCTGCTTTTTTTATGCGTCATAATTCTAATCATCAAAAAAGCCCGACGCTACATCATCAAGTACAAAAATATTTCCGCATGAAAATCGAAAAAAAAACTTATTTGAGAATAAAAGATTTGCCGAAAAGCACCAAAAACGAAGTGGTGGAAATTATGGATGACGAAACAATCAAAATCCGCATCAAAGCGCCACCGGAAAAAGGCAAAGCCAACAAAGAACTTATCAGATTTTTAAGCCGAGAATTAGAAATATCCACAGATGAAATTTCAATTCTGAGCGGCAAAACCGAAGCCTTAAAACTGATCAAAATTCATGGACTTGACTAAAACAAGTGAAATTATCGAACTTTTGAAAAGCCTCAATCTCTGGGCCAGCAAAAAATTTGGCCAAAATTTTCTCGTCAATCGGGATATTTTAAATGCAATCATCAAAACTGCGGATTTGCAAAAAACCGATTACGTCATCGAAATCGGCCCGGGACTTGGCGTTTTAACCCAGGAACTAGCCAAAAAAGTGGCAAAAGTCAAAACCATAGAATTGGATATAAAATTGATCGACCATCTTCAAAAAACTCTACCGCAAAACGTCGAAATCATCCATGGGGATGCTTTATTACTTTGTCCAGAAAAAATAAACTGGAGCGGCATTCAAAACGATGTAGTGCAAGGAAACAAGGAGCTTACAACGAAGCCGTATGCAGGTATACGGCGACGAGGAAGCTACGAAGTTGACGCAGCAATACACGTTTTGAATGCCGCTCCCTATAAAGTGGTCGCCAATATTCCATACAACATCACCTCACCATTAATTTCACATTTCCTCCAATCGGAAAATCCGCCAAAATCAATGACTCTACTTGTCCAACATGAAGTCGCCGAAAAAATCATCGAAAAAGAACCGAATCATACAGTTTTAAGCCTACAAACCCAGCTTTTTGCAACTCCAAAAATCATCAGACAAGTCTCCCGTCACTGTTTTTTTCCAGCCCCAAAAATCACTTCAGTTATACTCCACCTGAAAACCATCGAAAAACCGCCAGAAAAAGCTGAAAAAATCATTTCCCTAGCCAAACGGGCTTTCTCCCAGAAACGCAAAAAACTCTCAAATACACTCCCCGAACTGAAAGAAACGCTAAAAAATCTTAATTTAAACAACCTCCGCCCCCAAAATCTCTCCATCGCCAACTGGACGAGCATTGTCGAAAAGCTCTAAAAATGGTATAATTAAAAGAAAATTTTGCTCACACAAAAACAAAATGTTCTCATTCAGTCAAAACAGGCTAGTTTTCCAGAAAAAACCCCCGCGCCAAGACAATTTGCCGCCAAAAAAAGATATTCCTCCAAATCCGGTAGCTGAAAATCCGGCGCTAAAAAGAGCTCCTGAAGAAACGGAAAGAGAAGAAGCACGCACCAAAAGACGCGGGCTTGAAGCCGCTACCCAAGCCGGAGCTCTCGAAGAACCGCCAAAAGTTTCTGAGGGAGAAGTGGACGAAATCAGAAGACTTGCAAGAGAACAAGGCGAAAAAATGAATCTACAACTCAAGACCAATGCCAAAGTCTTTTACGAAGCGCTAATTGCACACAGGCAAATTCCACCGGAAGTAGTGACATTCAACAAAGAATTGGAAGAAAATCAACGACTCTTAAAAGAACTCGCACAGATCAATCCTAAAACACCGGAAGAACTTGAAGCCTTCAAAGACAACCTTGAAAAAGCACAAGCAAAAAGCCTTGCACTAAAAAACAAAGCACCGGAAATCGCCAAAATCATTGAAATGCACGAAAGGTTACTCAAAGAAGGCAAAGAGTTACGCAAACTTGCGGAAAGTGAAAAAGTTTCCCTGTCCGAACTTCAGGGTGGCTGGAAATGGCTCGGACTGGGCGAAGAACTTGATAAAGACGGAAATATTGTCAATAAAAATCTGACTCTGTATGAAAACCGCTTCACGAAACTGGCCAAAGCCTATCTGGATATCACCATCGATCCGGAAACAAAGCAGGAAATTTTCGTGGTTAAAAAAGAATTAGATACCATTCCAAAAATCAAATATGGACTCGGCGCCGGACATCTTCTTAGCCCCGCAATCCAAACTGTAGCAATCACCGATCCCCGCACAAAACAAACTTACTATGGCCGCCGCATGATTGTAAGAGACGGCAGGCCGGTTGACACATCACAGCCCGGTACCACCGGAAAACTCGGCTACTACATGCTTTTATCAGATGGCAACTTTAAATACATCCCCATCTACGGCGGTTTTATCATCCGTCCAATCGAATTGGTTGAAAAAGACGGCACATACGTTCCGGCAAATCCAAAAGAAGCCGGCAAAGCAATTCCAGCCTTTCTGCCAGAAGACAGTCCGGAATATCAGGAAGCTGTGCGCAAAGAAGCCACAAATTACACAACACAGGCCAGCATTATCGCTCAGGCCGAAAAATACACCGAACACACGCCTGCAAACGTTTTGAAATATATCGGGAGAACGGATTATCCAGTTTCCGGCTTGAAATCACTACGATTAGCTACCTCTAAAATTCTCAGCCCAAAACTGCCCCACTATTCCAAAGAACAGCGTGAAGAAGAAATCGCCCGCATCATGGGCGCAAAGCAGGATTTGACCAGAACGGAATTTTTATTGGATTACCACGGCATCAGACTAAGCGCCGACAACGATATCGACGGCGCATTGCAATTGGTAGGACTTTCAAATATTGAAGGTGGAGCGGCGGGAATGCTTGGCTGGGATCCTTCTCACACGGAACTTCAGGAAAAATGGCGCGCAGAGCTTTTGGACAAAAATTTTATCGAAAAAAATCGCGAAGGAGATAAATTAACACTCGAATATCAGGGCAAAAAAATCACTTTGAAAATAACTATCAAAGATAAAGCCTATCATTTTTCAGAGCTGGATAGCGGCAAAGAAATTACAGACATCGGTAATTGGGCGATAGAAAAAGCCGCCGCACTTTTACCAAAAAAAGAAAATCAAACGGTCAATCTGATCAAAGCAATGCAAAATGGCGGCTCGATAACGGCCAATCAGAAAGAATTCACTTTCTCCTCAAGCGAAGAATATGCACTTAATTTCAGCCATCTTTTCCTGCTCAATCAATTGGCAAAAAATTCCACGGAACTTGCAAAAGCGCTTGAAAAATTGCAAAAACCGATCAAACCGAGTGAATTTATTGCAAGCCTGCTTTTGGGAGCAGGTAAACAAGGATTAACCCTGGAACAGGCTCAAAAATGGGTCAGAGACAATCATTTTTCAATTCTATTCGACGAAAAAAGCAATGTCCGCCTGGACAATCTCATGCGCCAGGGAGCGGAAGAAGCTCCAACCAAAACTTTAAATCCGAACTGGAACGTAAATCAAAACAAAAGAGCACTCGGAAATAAATGCTGTGCAATATACGTCAGTAGGATTCTTGGTTTAAAAAATCGCTCAGAAGGATTTGAAGGATTAGTCAGCCGCTTGATTTCACGACTTATTCGCGGCGGAAGAGAAATTGTTTTCGGCTTTGAAAATTTCATCGCCGGCGACGTAATCGCCTGGACAAAACACAACAAAAAACTGAACAAAACTACTTATGCCCATGTCGGTATCATCCGCGATACCATCGAACATGCCGGCACAAAATGGCTGGTCATTCAGGAAGAATCGGGGCACATCAAAGCTAATTTCGTACCTGTAAAAACAACAGACATCTCACCGCTAAAAAATCTGATCGCTCATTTGAAAAAAACAAAAAACGAAGAAGAAGAAATCGACAGACTAAAAAATGCCGGACAAATCAACGCTCATACAGCCGCAGTATTAAAAACCACCTTTCAATATCGACACGCTTTTAAAGACACAATAAATGTCCATCCAAATCATGGCTGGTATGGCGACGGCAGCAAAGGAGCAGGGGGAAATATCGCCTTTGCCGTAAGAACAAACATCAAATCTCCCACAGACACATTCGAAAGGCCATCATCCTAGTTGTCAGCCCGTCTAAACTGCACCCAACTTATTAATGCGGCAAGCGCTAAAATGGCAACAACGTATTGTGGTCTGTCTAAAAGCGAAACCCCTGACCTATCACCGCTATGAGTTGCGGCTATATAAAGCGTAAGTGACAAAGAAGAAAAAGAGAAAAAGCTGATGAAGAATCTTCTAAAAGGATAGGTAAATAAAATAGCTCCCATAATCAAAACTCCAAGCACAATTGGCGTCACGCTAAGTTCTTTAACAGCCTCAATCCCGATCGTATCAAGATAGTCGGCATGCAGTAAATAAATATACACTTGAGCAATAAGATTCATTAGCGCAAGTGCCGACATAATAATTTTCTCAATTCTTTTCATATAATTTTATTATAAATCAAAAAATTTTTGCCAGATCTTTCTTCATAGAAATACACGCCCCCCTTGCAGCCTCGGCATAACTCTTTTCATCAAAACCCTCCATCTTTTCATAAGCATAAATAATTCCGCGGGAATTATTTACAATCGCTCCCAAACCATCTTTGTTGAAACAAGGCTTCACCTCAGCGGCACCCGCTCCCTGAGCGCCGTAGCCGGGAACCAAAAAATAAGTATTTGGCATAATCTTTCGCAATTTTTTTGCCTGCTCCGGAAATGTTGCGCCCACTACGGCGCCCACAAAACTATATCCCATTTCCCCGATATCATCAGCTCCCCAACTATCAACCAGATGCCCCATCACTTCATACAAAGCCTCCCCGCTTTTGATTTCCAGATCCTGTAAATCGCCACTGCTCTTATTTGAAGTTTTGACCAGAACAAAAATTCCCTTCCCACTATCTTCACATTCATCCATAAAAGGTTTCACCCCATCCCAACCCAAATAAGGAGTCACAGTGATGCTATCGGCATCAAAAGCCGGAATCACAACCTGTTTCTCCCCTTCAAACATCTGAGTCTCGCCAAGATACGCCTCGGCATACGCCTCGGCAGTCGATCCTATATCATTCCTCTTCGCATCCACAATAGTCAGTAAACCCTTACTTTTTGCATATTTCAAAGTCTCCTGATAAGCGGTAATCCCAGCCGCTCCAAAAATCTCATAAAAAGCGATTTGCGGCTTCACTACAGGCACAATATCGCATACGGCATCAATAATCCCGATATTAAATTCCAAAACCGCCCGCGCAGCCACCACCATCGGATTATCATCGCCCTCCTTCAAAGATTTCTCCACCAAATGCTTTGGAATCTGCTCAAGCCTGGGATCCAGCCCCACACAAATACAACTCCCCTTCTCTTTCACAGCCGCAACTAGTCTGTCTCCAAAATGCTTACTCATGGCAAAAAATCTAGCACAAAACTAATTCTGCACCAACAAATTATTAAACCCTGCTATCGCAAAATGCTTATCAAGAGTCAAAACATCTTTAATCCCCATTTCTTTCATCACGGCAAAGCTCACACAGTCGGTACAACTGAAATATTGATCCTCATACTTCATCATCAATCCCAAAGCCTCGCCAAACAACTCCTCACTGATAGCAAAAACATTAATTCCGGAAGAATATGCGCTAACCAAAAACTCAAGAACAATTTCCACCCCACTCTTCCTTTTGCATCTCAAGAAAGTAATTAATTCATCCAAAACATAATCCGTAGTAACAATTTCAACACCTCCGTTCAAAAGCTTGGCAAAAAAATCCACGGCAATTTCATGAGATGGCTCAGACTCAAGAGCAAAAGCTATAAAAGCGCTTGTATCTACAAAAACTCTATTTTTTCTGTTCGGTCCCATACAAAAAGTCGTCAATTTTATCATTATCCAAACCGTCAGCCGTCCCCTTCACAATTCCCGCAAATTTAAAAATTGGAAATTTGGCCTTCAAATCAGCCAAGCTCATAACGGGCTTATCTATCAAAGTTTTTTCCAAACTTATTCTCACGACATTCGCAAAAGTCGTCTTATTTTTTTTAGCCTCCTTTCTGGCTAAATCATACAAGTCTTCAGGTAAATATAACTGTGTTCTAACCATATATTCACGTTAAATACTGTATACAGTATAACAAAGTACCGTATACAGCGTCAATGAACCTCATACTGTCCTCTATATTGCTTAATCTTTCGCATCATATCCTCATCTATATAAACCCGCCCATCAACTTCCCTGCCATACAAAGCCGCTATCACCTCATCCAGATTAACAATCGAAAAAACCTTCACTCCCATTTTTTCAATCTCCTCCAAAGCATTTTTCCCTTCATTATTCTTTTCCATTCGATTCATCGCAATCAAAACACCAACCACCTGTGGATTCCCGTTCTCCTTCAACAAAACTAAAGTTTCACGTATAGCCGTACCGGCAGTAATTACATCATCTATCAACAAAACTCGCGCACTTTCATTCAAAGGTGCGCCCACCAAATTATCTTTCAGACCATAATCTTTGACCTCCTTCCTATTAAAACAGAAAGAAACCTCCTTCTTAAACTCGGAATACAGCAAACTGGTTGTAACCACTGAGAGTGGAATTCCCTTATAAGCCGGCCCAAAAATCACCTCCGCCTCCACGCCGGAATCCAAAAAAGCCTGCGCATAAGCCCGCCCCAGTTCGGTAATCAATTCACCGGTATAAAAACTGCCTACATTCAAAAAATATGGTGCCTTACGGCCGCTTTTCAAGGTAAACTCCCCAAACTTCAAAGCCTGTGCCTTCACCAGTAATTCAATAAAATCCTGCTTATATTTTTTCATATTATGAATTTAAAAATAATGCTTTTTCCCCTGACCATCCCTATGATACTTGCCCATCTCCGGCAGTTTTCTCAAATAATCAAAGCTCATCACCGGGCCATCCTTGCAAACCAAATCCCCAGTATCATCAAGCGCACATTGGCCGCAAACACCAACTCCGCATTTCATATATTTCTCCATCGACATCCATGCTTTCACTTTATACTTATCGCAAACATCACCCACAGCTTTCATCATCACTTCCGGACCGCAAGTAAAAACTTTATTGATCTTGCCTTTGCCCTTTGCTCCACCATTTTCCGCCAAAACCTCATCCAAAACCTCTGTCACAAATCCCTTATGCCCCAGCGATCCGTCATTTGTCGCAATATGCAATTTCACGTTCTCTCCCAAACCCAAAATTTTCTCAGGATAAAGCAGTAAATCTTTGTTTCGCGCTCCCAAAATAAAATCCACCTGACATCCCATCAAAACCGCCTGATTGGCGACAAAATACATCGGCGCCGCACCGTAACCTCCGGCCACCAAAACCAGATGATCGCCCTCTCCAATTTCATAATGCGTCCCCAAAGGCCCGCGAATCCCAACTCTATCTCCAACTTTCAGACCATGCATCGCTTCGGAAAACGGCCCGACTTTGCAAATCGTCACCCAAAATTCTTTGCCGTCATCATAGGCAACCGACATCGGCTTTTCATCAATTCCCGGCAGCCACATCATCAAAAATTGCCCGGGAAGTCCTCCCAATGGATACTCAAAAATAAAAGTTTTGGTAATAGCGTTTTCTTCAACGATTTTACTAATCGCAATCGTCGCAAACCTGGAATCGAATTTCGCAATATTCATAAAAATTTTCACAAATTATAACTTACGCCTTATGTGCCACACCGATAATTTCCTCAATATTTTTCACGCCGTTTTTCTTGCACCACTCCTCCATTTCCTTTACCACCAGCCCAAAACCCTCTACTCCGCGATAATAAACCATCGTTCCCATCCCCACTAATCTCGCGCCCGCCATCATGATCTCAAGGACGTCTTCTCCGGTCAAAATTCCACCTGTCCCGATAATCGGCAAACCGGTAGCCCTATAAATCTCCCAAACCGCTTTCACCGCCGCCGGCTTGATCCCCGGCCCGGAAAGCCCTCCCGACTTGTTTGTCAAAATCGGCTGCCGCATATTTATATCTATTCCCATCCCAAACAAAGTATTGATCGCACAAAATCCATCGGCACCTTTATCGACGCAGGCCTTGGCAATTTCCCCGATATTCGCCACATTTGGAGTCAGCTTAATAATCACCGGCGTATTTTTTACGCGCTTTTTCACAATCTCCGTAACCTTGGCTGCATCGGCACTACTGCAGGAAAAAGGCTTCCCATGGCTATCTTCAACATTCGGACAGGCAATATTTACCTCAATCAAATCCGGATTGCACTCTTCTATTCGCGCCGCGATCTCACCGAAATCATCAATACTCGAAGCTACTACATTGGCGATAATCGGCGCCGGTTTTTCTTTATTGTATTCTGAAAAAGTTTCTTCTTTTGCCTTCTCAATTCCCGCATCCGAAAGCCCCACCGCATTGAGAAAATAATGCTCGGTTCCAAACATTGTCGGATTTCTGTGTCCGATATTTTCCTTCATCCAGATCGATTTTGTTGTTACTCCTCCGGCCCCATGCGCAACCACATTCCTCAAGGCCGCAGCGGTCACTCCCCAAACGCCAGAAGCCAAAACCGTCGGATTCCTAAAACTTACACCGCAAAAATCCACGCTCAGATTAACCATAATTTAATAATTACCGGCATTTTTATCAACCTTCGCCGCATAGGCATCATGAACATCGACAAAATCCACAGTATACTGATCCAGATCGGCAAAATAAGGCTCCAACGCGGCATAGCTAAATCCATCCTTCTCAACTTTCGCCGCAAATCCGTTGGCAAAAGAAACATAATCATCAATAAACGGCTTATAATCAGCCTTGTAATCGATGACATAAAAACCCTGAGTTGATCCGAATTCCGTTTCATTCATATAAGTATCCAAGCCCTTCACCGCAGTTTCAAAATCATCATAAGCTTTCAAAAAAACCGCAGTATCCGCTCCATCGGTCAAAGCGTAATATTCATTAAAAAATTTTTCCTCGGCATCAAAAATCCCATTAAGCCACACAATCAAGCCATTATGTGCCCCTTTTCGGTCAACAAACATATCACCAAAAGTGCACCCGGTAAAAAGTACGAGCGTTAAAAATGAAAGTAACAATTTTTTCATGGAACAAAAGGTTAATTTTGCTTAAAATACCTCTTTTCCCACTTTTTTTCCAATAATTTTCCCTTCGTCGCAAACAAGTTCACCACCGACAAAAATTTTCACCGGCCAACCTTTATACAAATTCCCCACATAAGGCGAAAATCCGCATTTACTCAATACATCTTCTCTCCTAAAAGTCTTTTCCTTTTCCATGTCCACAACCACAATATCCGCATCATAACCTTCTTCAATTTTTCCCTTACTTTTAAGCCCAAAAATCTCCGCCGGCAAAGCACAACAAAACCGCACCAGTTCGCCAAAACTCAAACCTTCATCATTCACCGAATTCAGGAAAATCGGAAGCATAGTCTGCACTCCAGCAATACCAGCAGGCGCATCGACATAAGGCAGCTCCTTTTCCACCAAAGCATGCGGCGCATGATCCGAAGCGATCAAATCGATATTTCCCATTTTCAAATGTTTCCATAAACCAAAAATATCACTCCGCTCACGTATCGGCGGATTAACCTTTATCAAATTCCCAAAATATTCATAATCATCATCGGCAAAAACCAGATGATGCGGCGTCACTTCGCAAGTCACACCAAATTCCCGATACTGCTCAATCAAATCCATTTCCGCATCAGTTGAAACATGAGCAATATGAATCGGCCTCTTGTACTTCTTTGCAAGCTCACAAAGCTTTTGCGTCATCATCAAAGCGCATTTTCCATCGCGAATCTTACTATGCACACTGGCCGGGACTTCACGACCCTCAAATTCAGCCAGATAAGCCTTTTTATTCTCTTCTATACAATTTTCGTCCTCCGAATGAAAAACCAAAACTTTATCGCGCCTTATCTCTTTGAAAGCTTTTTCCAGACTATTCTCAAAAACACCCATATTTCCAGTCGAATGAGCGCAATAAACCTTCACTCCACAAATCCCCGAAGCGCGATTTATTTCTTCAATATTATTACCGTCAAAAAGAATATAAAAACCGTAATTGCAAAAGCTGCGCCCGGCAATAAGTTTTCTTTTTGCCTTCAAAGCGGCAATCGATGAAGTCGGCGGCTTATTATTTGGCATATCAAAAACGGTTGTCACACCACCCCAGACAGCCGCAGCCGAACCGGTCTCAAAATCCTCTTTATACGCTTCCCCAGGCTCCCGAAAATGCACATGCACATCGATCACACCCGGCATAACCACTTTACTGCTGCAATCTATTTCTTCAAAATCAGACTTACCCGCCTTCCCCACATCACTTGAAACTTTTACAATCACACCATTATCCACATAAACATCAGCCTTCAAAAGCCCTAATACTGAAGCTACTTCTCCATTTCTCAAAACAAATTTCTTCATGCTTCAAACAATTTAACCAAGTACCATTTTAAGCAGCGCCATCCTGACAAAAACACCATTCTTCACCTGTGTGAAAAACCTGATCCGGCCGTCCCCATCAATCTCCGTCGGCAACTCCTCCACCCTCGGCAATGGACAAAGCACAATCGCCTTTTCCTTAGCCCTAGCCAAAATTTGATTATTCACCACGAATTTTCCGCGAAATTTTTCAGCCTCCTCCTTACTCGCAAATCTCTCCTCCTGAATACGATTCACAGAAATCACATCCATCTCAGAAATCACTTCGCTCAAATTCTCACTTTCCACAAAATCAATCCTCTCCTTCAAATCTACCGGCAACTGCAATTCCTTCGGTGAAACCAGAACAAATTTCACCCCAAAATTTTTCAAAGCCATCACCTGCGAATGCAAAACTCTGCTATATTTCAAATCCCCGATCACGCCCACAGTCAAGCCATCAAGCTTCCCAAACTCCTTCCAAATCGTATAAGCATCAAGCATTGCCTGAGTCGGATGATCCTGTGGCCCGTTTCCAGCATTTATCACCGGCACTTCACTCCCCTTCGCAAGTTCATGCAAAGCAACGGGCACAGGATGCCGCATCACAATAACATCAACCATCTGCGAAACCACCTTCCCGGTATCAAAAAGCGTCTCTCTTTTGGTAAAAGAAGAATTATTCATCATGTCAAAATTGCTAACCACGTCGCCACCCAAACGTAACATCGCCGTCTCAAAACTAAACCGCGTACGAGTGGATGGTTCACAAAAAAGCGTCGCCATGATCTTTCCCTTCAAGCAGCCATCGCCGCCATTCTCCTCAAATTTTTTCGCCTGCTGAAAAATCTCAAGCAGAAGCTCTTTATCAAATTGCTTGGCCGAAAGAATGTGCTGCCCTTTTAAATTCATCTAATCAGGATTATTCCGAAACCAAATCTATCATGGACATTTAGCCGGATCAATACACATAAACACCGCAGCATAAAGAGTACATTTAAGATCATCACCCCATGGCAATTCCGGATCAAAAACCTCCGTATCATCATTATATTCCCCTTTTTCATAACGACCGCCACCCAATCCATCGAGATCCTCTCCTGGATGCGCCGGATCCGACCACGAATTTGCAAACTCCAAAGTACATTGATTAGGATCATTCGGATCAATCTTTACATCCACCAAATCCACACCATGTCCCCACTTTTTACCGGCATCACCTGGCAAAGGATTTCCCGCAGCATCTACACGCTGACAAATAAACTGAAAAGGAACGTCGCACTGTTTTTTATTGTATTCCAAAAGCTCGTCGCAAGTTACATTGAAGCCGGACTGAGTATTATAATCAATATCAATACACCCGGGATATTTTTTTTCCACATGCTTCACTAAGGCATCCAATTGAGCTCTGGCATTAGTTTTATCAGGACCGTTAAGCTTGGCAACGAGATCATCAAGTCCTGCCAAACCGTCCACAATCAAATTTTCTAAATTAAACCTCTCCTCAAACCACCGCAACGAAGAATACACCGAAGCGGACAAACAAATACTTCTCTGCTTTTGATCTATAGGCTTAATTTTATGAGCACCCGCCGGCGGATCCAAAACCTCGCCACGTTCAAGAGGTGCACCCTCGGGAGCATTTTGACCAATGAGATAAGGCCTATTTGCTTCAGGGTCCCACAAAACACACAAATCATCATAAACACCATAACTCAGTTCTGCCTCATTGCGCGAAAGCACTGGCCCTGTTACATTATTCAAATAAACAAAGTCATAATCCGTCATGAAATCATCATCGGCAAAAAATCCAAACTGGAGCTCACCATTGTAAATTTCCCAATCAAAATCACCATAAATCGTATATTTGACGTACTTTCCAGGTTCAAAAACCAGATCATTTTCAAAATCAATCAAATAAGCACCATCCACCCAGTCAAAAAGCCTTATTCTATAACCACTATCAAAAATAATTTCACCAGTTACATCATTCTTCATATAAATCCGCTTTAATCCGTAAGAAACCGTAGCCTTTAAATTATGTAGATTCAAACTTTTGACCACAACCTGCCTGTCATCAGCTTTTGGCTTAGCCTGAAAAGAAACAAGAGCAACAGCTCCATCATCAAAATCAATAGCCCTATCCTGAAAAACAATTCCCTCAACATCCATACCCAAAGCCACGACCGTTTCGGAACCATCATCCAACTCCCCATCATCCAAAACTTCATAAGGTGCATCGATTTCCACACCCACTTCATCAATTACGATATCTCTGAAAATAATTTCCGCAATATCGCCACGATCCGCTTCCAGAGTCACATATTCCGGCCCATCAACAAGATTTTTCCCCAAAGCAAAATCAAGATACGGTGTATACCAAAAATCATCCACACCCTTTAAAGAAATCTCCCAATCTTCAACTTCTCCCATGATTTTCAAAACCTCAACCTCAGTTATCGTATTACCCGGCTTAAAATTACCATCAACATAACCCTGTACAATACCCCGCTCTTTTGCATAACAAACTGCATCATTATACCAACTGTACACAGGAACATCTGGAAAACATTTACTGTATCCTTTGTCAATTTGCGCTCCCGTATGCTCCAATATCAAAGTTAAAAATTCTGCCCGATTAATCTTTTGATCGGGACGATATTCCCTCAATCCCGAATCGCCGACCTCATATCCTTCGATGATATTATTTTTATATAAATAAGAAAAATAA
>JACQRJ010000011.1 GCA_016206505.1 Candidatus Peregrinibacteria bacterium
CGCGTCAATAGTGTTAAGGTGCCACGCATAATTTATTATTAAATATGTCCATATGGCGGAAAATGTAAAAACATTAGACGCGATGAGGTCAGAGGCTGAAGACTTGCTTACGGCTGCAAAAGAGGGAGATTTAGCTCCGGCAGATATTCAAATTTGTGCAGATTTGGCAGCGCAGCTCACTGCTCGAGCCGGCGTGCTTTACCAAGACAGTAAAACTCAGTCTTTGGCTCTGGTGCTTTTTGCATTGGCGCGTAGCTTAAGGGCTTTGAATCCTGCGTCTCAAAAACAGTGGGGACAAGAGGTAAAGGTGGTTAGTGCATTTTCCCTTGATGAGCCTATTGTGGATTTAGAAAGGAGTCCGTGGGGAATTTCCAATCTTGTGGCTGCAAGGTTGGAAATAACTTTGAATGGTGAAATAATGAAGGTAACTAACGGTGTTAGGGTAGGCCTGCAAGTTGTCAATAAAGATGATGAGCGTGCCGCAAGAATATGCAAGGGAGTTCTTTTGGATTTGGACATGGAGAATCTTTCTCCAAAAAAATACAGAGCCAGGATGCAGCGGGCTAAAGATTTGAGACAGTATATGGATCAGCAGGCTCCCGACCTTGCATCTGGTGAAACGAGTCGAGTTGCCTGGACCCAAGAGGGTAAAGGGTCTGTTGACGCTCAGAGTGTTCATTTGGATCTATGTGATGTATCCGGGCATCTAGCCCTGGATGGTTCTGCATCTGATGTTGATGAAGTGCGGAAAAAAAGAGATGCTATTTGGACTATGGTAAGCATTGCTGATACTGGTAAATATTCACCGGTTCAGGTTGGCAGTGTGCGTGGCGGAGAAAGAAAGCATAAAAAATAAAAGTTTTCTTTTGCACAACTCTTTTTCTTGCGCTTTTGTGGCTTTGAACCTAGAATTTTGGCCATGAAAAAGAATCAGGGCAAATTTTACCTCACCACCGCTATCGCTTATGTGAATGCGCCGCCGCATATCGGACATGCTTTGGAATTTATCCAGGCCGATGCTCTTGCGCGCTTCTATCGTTTGTGCGGCGATGAGGTGTATTTTTTGACAGGAACAGACGAACACGGTGTGAAAATTTATGAAACGGCAAAGGAAAAAGGCGTGTCGACTCTTGAACTGGTCAATCAAAATGCGGCGATTTATCAGTCTTTGGGCGATAAATTGACTTTGTCCAATGATGATTTTATCCGGACGACTGAGGAGAGGCATAAGGAAGGTGCGGCCAAGATATGGCGCAAGATGTTTGAAAAGGGCGATATTTATAAAGGAGTTTATAAAGGGAATTATTGTGTCGGCTGTGAAGCTTTTATTCTCGATAAGGATCTGGATGAAAATGGCGAGTGTCCATTTCATAAGAAGAAGCCGGAAATTCTCGAAGAGGAGAATTATTTTTTTAGGCTTTCAAAATATTCGGAGCAGATAAAGAAGGCCATTCTGAGCGGTGAATTGAAGATTTTGCCGGAGGCGAGAAAAAATGAAATGTTAAATATTATCGGCGAAGAGGGTCTTTCGGATGTGAGTTTTTCCCGTCCGAAAGCGGTTTTGCCGTGGGGGATTGAAGTTCCCGGCGATGACACTCAGGTGATGTATGTCTGGTGCGATGCTTTGTCCAATTACATTACCGCTCTGGATTATGCTCATGAAGGTGAGCTTTATCAGAAATTTTGGCCTGCCGACGCGCATATGATTGGGAAGGATATTTTGCGTTTTCATGCGGGAATTTGGATCGGGATGCTGATGTCCGCCGGTTTGTCGATTCCAAAAGCCGTTTATGTGCATGGTTTTGTGACGGGCGAAGGCCAAAAAATGAGTAAATCTTTGGGCAATGTTGTGGATCCGCTTGTGTATGTAGAAAAATACGGAATTGATGCTTTGCGCTGGTATTTGCTGCGGGAAATTCCGACGACAGACGATGGGGATTTTAGCGATGGAAGGTTTTTGGATGTTTACAACAGCGAACTTTGCAACGGTTTGGGGAATCTGGTGAATAGGGTGGTGATGATGATTGAGAAATATGCGGATGGGAAGGTTCCGGCTCCTTGTGAATGTGACGTTTTGAATGATCTTGAGGCTTTGGTGCGGAATTATCGTGCGAATTTTGAGAAATTTGATATAAGAGCGGCTTGTGAGAATTTTTTGGCGCTTATAAATCTGACAAATAAATATATTGATGACAAAAAGCCCTGGATAATGGCCAAGAAAGGCGATAAAAAGCTCGATGATGTTTTGTATCATATGATTGAGCTTGTGCGATATGTTTGCGTTTTGGTTTCGCCGATGTTGCCGGGGGCGGCGGGGAAAATTGCAGGGCAGTTGGGCTTGAAAGTTGATGATTTTGATTTGAATTTGCAGTGGGGAGATTTGAAAAATGGAGCCGTTGTAAAAAGGGCGGAGTTGCTTTTTGCAAGGGTCGATTAAACTGCCATTTCTGTGGGCGGTTTTTGATTGTCAGGCTGTAGATCCTCAGGGGTGTCGGTTTCTATGCCATCTGGATTTGTTTGAATGCCTTCCACCACTCCAGGTTCCGCCGCTTTGATAACGTAAGATAGTACTGCTCTCACTATTGAGTAGGACATGATGATTACAAGAAGTCCTATGATGGTCCAGGTGAGATTCTTTTTTGCTTGGTCGACTTTGTCGGTTTCGGCGCCACCGACAATCATCGTTATTGCAGCAATGCCGATTAAAATAATGGCGACGGGTGAGGCGAAATAGAGTAGTCCGCCGGCGAGAATTTGCAAGATGATTACGGTATTGGTTTCAGCTGTGTTTTCTTTATAGTCCAGTCCAAAAGGCAGATTTACCGGACGAAAATTTTTGTCTATTTCATAGGCATAAGCCGTGGCGGTGCTTATGGAAAGCAGCAGAAGGCTTAGGAAGATGATTTTTGCGAATTTATTTTTCATTTTATTTGAAGAAATCAAATTGTGAGATGCCGACCACAACTCCGTAAGCTGCGGCCATTATCGCCATACCGATTGCCAGATAAATGATCATATTTTTGGCTTTGGAAAGGTCTTCTTCTGTTCCCATCGATTTCAGGTAGTAAGCGCCGATAAAAACGATAGTGATTAAAGCAAGCAGCATCGACCAGGCCAGAATTGTTTTGATTGTCACCGTGATTGCTTCTTCGATGCTGACTTCCGGCAGATCAGAAACAACGCCGAGTTCATCAAAAGTTTTTCCCAATTGATCTCCCGGGCGCGGTAAAAGATCGCTATCAACATTTACTTGCGCTGCGAAGGCACTTGTCTGCAAAAGTATATTCAGGGTCATTAGTAACATTGCTAGTTTCAGAATATTTTTTTTCATGCCAATTTTTTTATTTCTTCAATTTGCATAGCGTTTTCTTTCGGTTCGTCACCAGGCGTGAAATCGAAACTGGTAACGACACGCACGATAGTGTATGAAAGCAGGGCGACAAGTAGGCCGATTATGCCGTAAGTAACCTGTTTTTTGGCTTTGTCGATGGCTTCTTCATTGTCGTAAACCATCACGAAACGGACGCCGCCGATGATGATAAAAAGCAAAGCGGTGGCTCCGACCATGCCGATCAGCATGACGCCAAAACGTGGAAGCAAAATATCTACCAAAAAGCTGCGATTTCCTTCTTCGTCAGTTTTGCCTTTGTCCTCAGGTCCGGGCAAAGTTTCCGGCCGCAATAAAGGTGTTGGGCGAAATTTGTTTGCATCTTCCGCATAGACAATTGCAGTTGGTGTCAGCAAGCTTAAAACCAGCGTCGTCAGGATCAAAATTTTCCCAAAATATTTTTTCATTATCTAGAAAGTAAAGAAGTTCGGATTGATAAAGTTCAAAATCAGAGCGGATAAAAATAAAATTGCAATGCCCAAAAGTGACTGCATGATGCGCTTTTTTGCTTCATCGATGCCGGTGGATTCGCCGCCGGCAAGAGATATCTGGATGGCGCTGATAATTATCACCGTCACGGCAATAATGCCCACGATGCTTGCCGCCCAGCGGTAAATCACGTTTACATAACCGGCGATAGTTGAGCCGCCACCGCGGGTGAGCAGCACTTGTACTCTTTGGCAGGTGAAGCGGATATTGAAATCTTTTTGGGATTTTTTGTCGAGAAATGCCTTTTTTCCTGTTTCCGAGCACATTGTTGAAAGTTCGGATTTGGTTACCGGCACTTCTCCTGGAGGTGTAAAGGCGAAATAATTACGGTAGCAGATGCGGCTGACATAATCGTCGCCTGTGCCGTCAATGCCTGTTTCACCGATTTTTTCTTCATACAAAGGCTCTTCGATAATTGTGATGATATAGCCTTCGTCCGGTCCTTTTTTTTCAGTTCCGTCCTTTTTTGTTGTTAGCTGGATACAAGGCGCTTCTTCGGCATCTTTTAGAGGGAAGCTCAAGGCAGTTTTGATCTGGTTTGCCGGTGAGACTTTTGCCGGCGCAGCAGGTGCGTCAGGCGCAGCGGGTGCAGCAGGTGCGGCTCCGGCTGCATCGCCGGGCTCATCAGCGCTTAAAGTTTGCGGCATCACAAAAGAAAAGCTCATCAGAATGAGATTTGTCAGAAGCAATTTGGCGAGAAATTTTTTAAACATGATTTAAACGTTGGCGTCAAAAAATAATGATTGTACAAAGAGCACGGCGATGTAGGATGCAAAGGTTACAATCAGGCCGATAATGGCGTATTTGATTACGTCTTTGGCATTGGAAAGATTTTGCTCGTTTCCCTGCGAAAACATGAACATAAAGCCGCCGATGATTAGAATAATTATGGCGATGGAACCGATGACTTTTGTGGCAAATTCGATGACTGCCAAAATCAGTTCGATGATTGGTGGATTATCGCTGCTAAAATATGATTTTTCCTGATCTCCACTATCCAGGCTAAGAGTCTTGCCAACATCGAATTTAAGATTTTTTAGGCTGTCGTTGTTTGGGATGAAGGGTTCGTCGGAAGATTTTTCTTCACTGTCGGCGTATTTTTTTAGAAATGGCGATAAATTTATTCCTTTTGATTCAATATCTTTTAAATTTTGTTTGAGCTTCTCAGGTGTACAGTTTGGATTGGCTTTGCAGGTTTCGTCCAGCAGTTTGATCTGTTCTTCTTCCGGTAATGCTTCGAGTTCCTTGCAGGTTTTGCCCGTTAATTGTATACATTGCTCGTCTGTTACCGCATAAACATGACTTTGACTCAATGGCACATAAGCAATGCTGATGACTATTGCAGCCATTATTATCAGTCCCAGTTTTGCGAAAAATTTTCTCATCTTTTGTGATTTTTTATTGTTCAAATTCTTTTGGAATGTTTGTGAGTGCCGATTCTTCGCTGATGAGGCCGGACTGGAAGAGGTCGGTGACGGATTTTTTCATCGTCTGCATGCCTTCTTTTGTTGAAGTTTCGATGACGGAATTGATCTGATGAGTGTTTGATTTGCGGATCAGATTGCCGATGGCGTTGTTTACAAACATGATTTCATAGGCGCCGACGCGGCCTTTGTTGTCTTTTGTTTTGATCAGTTTTTGCCAGAAAACGGCTCGCAGACTTTCGGATAATTGTGCTCTCACCTGGTTTTGCTGTTCGGGAGGGAAAGCGTCGATAATGCGGTTTACGGAATTGGCGCAGCCGCGGGTGTGAAGTGTGGCAAAAACCAAGTGGCCGGTTTCCGCGGCTGTCAGGGCCATCTGGATGGTTTCCAAATCACGCATTTCACCCAGCAGAATTACATCGGGAGCTTCGCGTAAGGCACTTCTCAAGGCTTTTTGAAAAGTATGAGTGTGAATCCCGACTTCTCTTTGCTGGATGATTGAAACGTCATTTTTGTGCACGTATTCAACCGGATCTTCGATAGTGATGATATGTTTTTTTTGTGTGCGATTGATTTCATGAATCATCGCCGCAAGCGAAGTTGTTTTACCGCAGCCGGTAGGGCCTGTGATAATTACCAGGCCGTTTGGCAGAGTGGTCGCTTTTTTAAATTGCGTAGGCATGTTGAGTTCATCCAATGTCCGAACTTTTTCGGAAATGAGACGGAAAACTGCGGAAATGCCTTTTCTCTGGACAAAAATATTCACCCTGAATCTGGCAATGGTTTCGATATCGAGCGAAAAATCCATGTCCAAAGATTGCTCGAAGCGTTTTTTTTGATCGGTGCTTAAAATATCCAGAAGATATTCTTCGGCCATTTTCTTGGTCAACTCCGGATGTTCAGCAATCGGCACCATGTCGCCATTTATGCGCAGTGTAGGTTTGGCGCCGGTGGCAATATAAATATCCGAAGCCTGGTATTGCGTAGCCGTACGAAAAATCTTGTCCAATTTCGCCATTTTTGTGTTTGTTTTATTCCAATAATTATATCATTTTTTGACATGTTGAACAAGGCTTTAAGCTCAATTAAATGCTAAAAATCGGTTGTCGGGTTTTTATAAAAATTATCTTTCGACGCCACCTTCCCCATTTGTCGACACTGCCGGGGCTTCTTTGTCTGAAACTTCTGTCAAAGTTGCCTCTGGTGAAACTTCAGCTTCGGGGGAATAGATATCCTTGAGCTCGCTCACAACTGCATCCAGTTCTTCCAATTTGTCGACCGGCTCGGCGATTTCGGCTGACTCACCGGCTTCCGGTGTTTCCGTGATTGTTGTTTCTTCTTCGATTGTTGTGCTTTCTGAGCTGAGACTGTTGGTTAGTTCCACCGTTTCTGTGGTATTTTCATCTATATCGCTGTCGTTTGCTGGAAACAGGAATTTGTATCCGACAAAGCCGACTGCGCTTAGGGCAACGATCGTTACGGAAGCAATAATGTAGCTTTTTACCCTTGATTCTTGGGGTGTAGTTTCTGTAATCGGTGTTTGAGGAGTTGGTTGAGGCTGATTTCCGCTTGTGGCTTCAGCTGGCGCGAAAGGTGTCATTTGCGGTTCAACTTGCGGGGCGGCAGGTGCTTCAGGCTGAGGAGTTACGGATACTTCAGATTGAGTCGTAACCGGCGCTTCCGGCTGGAGTGCGACTTGAATTTCAGGTTGAGCTTGAACTACAGGTTCTGAAGCGACAGTTTCCTGCGGATGTGTCAGCGGCTGAATTTCGATTTCATGGGGCTGATTGTTTGGCATCGGTGCAGCTTCGGGCACTGGTGCGGCTTCCGGTGCTGGCATCGGCGCAGTAGCTTGCGTTTCCTCAACTATCTCTACGTTTCCATTGCCGGTGTTTAGTGGATCATTTGCTTGGGCAATTTCCGATATCGATGGTGTCTGTGGTTGAAGATT
Source organism: Candidatus Peregrinibacteria bacterium (assembly GCA_016206505.1). Taxonomy (GTDB): domain Bacteria; phylum Patescibacteriota; class Gracilibacteria; order UBA1369; family LOWO2-01-FULL-3; genus JACQRJ01. The sequence goes on from JACQRJ010000011.1 coordinate 7,253, forward strand.
ATTCTGATTCGGATTGACATTGTAAGTATTGTCCTGTGGCATTTTTGTTTTTGTTATTTTGAAAAACGCTGATTTTGGCGTTTATTGATTTATTCAAGAATAAGTTCTCCATCATCTTTCGGTAGAACGTTTTCGATCGCACCCCATTGACTTTCTTTGTGCTCAGGGATGATCAGGGTGATTTTGTCGCCAACTTCTCCCTTGAAATAGGTTACGGAAGCCAAAAGCACTTTGTAAGCTTTGCCGTTGGCGATTACTTTGTACTGGCCGTCTTCATAAGTGAGAATGCCGATGACGCGCTTTCTTTCTGTTGGTCCGATTTGTTTGTATAAAAATGAACCGTCGGGATTGATGGTTAATTTCAGTACGTCGCCCGGAATCAGTTTTGATTTACTGGCATAGTTTGCGGGAACCGGATATTCCTTGCCTTTCTTGTCGCTCATGGTTTCGCCGTTGAAAACACCTTCAACAATATTGTCTTCTTCGATTTCATTGCCGGTTTCGATTTTTGCCGCCAGTTTGCTATAGGCTTTCTTTTTGCCGGTACCGGAGCTTGTTGCGCCCATCTCGGTCAAAAGCTGTTTTGCACTTTGCAAACCCGCTTGTGCGGATTCGATAAGTTCTTTAATCAAAGTCAGTTTGGAGGAGTCGGACATTTTGTTTTTCTTTTAAATTTGTTTTTAACTGTGGTAAGTATAGCAAAATTTTCCGGAAATTTCAATTTTTTGTGAATTTCTTTATCAGTGCGCGGCGAATTTTGCCGAGATTGGTGAAAATTCTGAAAGTGAAAACAACCGCAACTGCCAGATAAAGATCCAGTCCCAAATGTTCTCCCAAGTATGTGATGCCAAAGGCCAGAAGAATATTGAAAATCAAACCGGTGATGAAGAGCGTGACGTTGAATTCTTCCCGCGTGAGCTCGGCTTTTATCGCTCCAAAGAGCGAATCCAGTAGTGCCACAATAATAACAGCGGTGTATTTGATGTACTCGAGGGGGATGCTTACATTGATGTTCAATGCGATGATGATGCCCAGTAGTATGCCGATTAGTGCGTAAATCATATGAGTTCCTTAACGACGTTTGTATATTATCTTATCTCCGTTTCCTCCCGCAATTCTCAAGTCGATATAAAGCAGTGGATCATTGAAAATATTCAGTTTTACCAATGCTTTTTTGAGTTTCTTCAGCTGATCTTCGGCCGATTTTTGGATATCAAGCCAGATGGCGAAATTCTTCTCTGTAATCAGATGCACTTCGCGTGCTTGCGGTTTATATAATATTTCTTTTACTTTCATGCCGAATTTTTCTTCGAAATAGGTTTTTGCATTGAGAATGTAATTCAATTTTTGCGCTTCTATAATGGGATTTGCGGTGTTCAGTGGTTCCGCGGATTTGATGGTTATTGTTGGTAATGTTGTCGACTTCAGGTCTTCTTCGATGGCATAACCCATGGAATTGATGATGTAGGATTTTTTTAAATTTGGCGCTTCGTTGTTTACGTTTGCTGCAAGCGGAAATTCCGTGAAAGATATTTTCAGGCTTTTTGGATAGTCTTTTTCGATTTGCAAATTTTGCAGTTGAGGAAAAGACCCAAAAATTTTTGTATTCAGCTCATCGGTATCAAGAAAAATGATGTTTTTTCCTATGCCTTTTTTGGCTCCGGCTTTGATTTCTTCGCCCAGGGCCATGTTGTCAATATTTTCTTCGGCAATATAGATTTCACTGACAAGGAAATAAGATGAAAAAAAGAAAAGGTAAATCAGAAAAACCAGTATCGCTAAACTGAGAAGTTTTTTTAGTAAATTGCCGATTTTGCCAGTTCTGCGGGGTTTGATTTGCGGTCTGAATAATCTTCTTTTTTTACCAAACATTTTTGTGTAGGCTTTTACTGCTTTTGTAGAGTCTTGTTATATAATAGCGATGGATTTTGAAAGTGCACAGAGATATTTGGAGAAATTTGTGTCTTATGAGAAGGCGTGGGATTTTAAATATAATGAAAAAGCTTTTGATCTTGAGCGTGTGAGGATTTTTTTGCGTGAATTTGGTGTGGATTTTGGGCGATTCAAGTATTTTCACGTTGGCGGGTCAAAGGGGAAGGGGAGTGTATGTAAAATGATACATGATTATATTTTTAGAAGTTGTTGCGAAACGCGTACTGCTGTCGGGCTTTTTTTGTCGCCGCATGTTGTAAGTGTTTGTGAACGGATTGTGGTTGATGGAGAGATGATTCTTGAGGGCGAATTTGCTTTGCTGGTTGAAGAGTTGAGGAGTTTTTTGGAGTCGGCTGATGCTTCTGTTCGCGCGCTTAAGCTGACCTGGTTTGAAATCATGTTTGTTTTGGCTTTGAAGTATTTTGCGGAAAAAAAATGTGAATATGTTGTTTTGGAAGTTGGAATGGGCGGCAGACTGGATGTCACAAATATAGTCACTCCGCTTGTGAGCGTTTTGACGAGTCTGGAGCTGGAACATGTGAATGTTTTGGGCGATAATCTTTCGAGCATTTTTGCCGAAAAATGGGGGATCAAGAAGTCGGGCGTGCCTATTGTTTTGAATGAAGAAATGCGGTTTTTTGCTGAGTCCGCAAGCGGTTTCAGTACAGCGGAAGTTTTTTTTGCACGGAATAATGAAGAAGTTGCCAAGTTGGCTCTTATTAAAGCCGGTTTTGCGATTGATGAAAATTTATGGAGTTTTGTTGTGAAGAATTTTAAATTTATTGGACGCTATGATTTGCGCGAAATTGAGGGAAAATTTGTGCTATTTGATATTGCGCATACGGTCAAAAGTGCAGAGAGGCTTGTTTTACGTTTATCAAAGGAGTTTCCCGATAAAGAAAAGACTTTTGTTTTAGGCGTTTTGAAGGATAAAAATATTGATGGGATGCGGAAGATTTTTGAAGCTCTTGGCAGGGTGGTTTTTGTCGGCGGTTTCAGCGAAAGAGCGCTTTCAGGCGAGAATTATAGAGAAGCTTTTTCGAGAGAATTTGAGAAATTGAAAAAAGAGCAAATCCTTGTCGTGACTGGTTCGAGTTATCTGGTAGGGAAAATCTTAGGGAACTTTTAAGCTGCTACTTTAGCTCTTCTTTCCGCTTTTCTCTCTGCGGCTTTTGCTTTATTGCGGCGTTTTCGAAGTTTGCTTTTAGGGCGAATATTTCCCACAAGTCCGTGCTGTTTGCTGGCGTGTCTATTGGTCATTTTTTATTTGCAGTTATAAAATTTCCTACAGACAGTTTTTACATTGCCGCGCACGTTCATGTCAACGCAGATTTTCGCTTTTTGCGGTTTTACAGCCTTTAAAAAGTCATCAAAGATGATTTCCGTGACGGTTTCATGGAAGATTTTTTCGTTGCGAAAAGCGTGAATGTAAAGTTTGAAAGATTTCAACTCCAGACAATGTTTGTCAGGCACATATTCGATACTCACACTGCCGAAATCCGGCCAGTCCGAAAACGGACAAATGGCTGTAAATTCCGGAGTTGCGATGCTGATCCAGTGTTCACCTTTGCCCTGTTTCTGAAATGCAAAGGTTTCAAGCCGTGCGGCTTTGTTGATTCTTTGGGCAATCTCTTGCGCTTTCTCTTCGCGATAGTCGCTTTTTTCCAGATATTTTTTGAAGGTGGTTTTTGTCATGTAGTTTTTTTACTTGATACTTGCCCGATTAATCAATCCTTTTTCTTCTAAAGCTCAATCCAATACCTAAGCTTTGGCTCCGGATCGCTAGGAATTTTGTCTTGGAATTTTCCTTTGTTTTTTTCGATAACTTTTTGTGAGGCAATGTTGGATTCATCGCATGTTATAAGTACTTTTTTAAGTCCGAGCCGTCGCGCTTTTTTAAGTGCGAGTTTCAGAATCTTTGTTCCGTAGCCTTTTTTGCGGGCAGATGGTCTTATGTAATAACCGATATGTCCGCCGATTTTTCTGTAATGTTCGTTTAATTTGTGTCTAATATTGGTGTGTCCAACAAATTCATCGTTGTCGATGAGCCAGTAGGTTGTTGATGGAACGAAGCTTTCTGAAAGACCTTTGCCTTTTTCATTATTTCTGGTCTGCTTCATGTAGTCATCAAGATTGTCCGGTTCTTTTTCCCAATTCCAGAAGCCTTTCCGTTCTTCCGCCTGAAATTCAGCAAGGGCTGCTTTCCAGCTTTGCTCGTACTTTTTGGTTGGTTTGATGAGTTTCATGGTATGTATTCTATAGGATCTTTAATTTTGGCCTGTTCGAAGCCTTTTAGCCGAAGCAGGCATGATGGGCATTTGCTGCAGGCGGGGGAAATGCCCTGATAGCAGGTGTGGGAATATTTCAGAAGATCCAGTTGGTCGAGTTTTTGCATCAATTTTATGCTTTGGGCTTTTGTAAGGTGCATCAGGGGTGTGTGGATTTGCAGAGCTTGTTTTGAGTTTGGTTGCTTGCCAAAAGCCAAATTTATGGTTTTCTCCAATGATTTTACGAAATCTTCGCGACAATCGGGATAGCCGCTGTAATCTGTTTGACAGACGCCGGTGACGATGTTTTTGATTTTGAGGTCGTAGGCATAAAGCGCGGCAATGGAAATAAAAAAATGATTGCGGCCGGGGACGAAGGTATTGGGCAGTTTTTGCTTATCAGGCTGCATAATTTTTTGCCGGTGGTTAATCAGGGCGTTGTTTTTGAATTGTTCAAAGAGCTTTATTTTGTGAATAATCAAGGGAGTTTTGGTGATTTTGGCGATTTTCTTGGCGCTGCGTAGTTCAATGCGGTGTTTTTGTCCGTAGTCAAAGGTTAGTGCTGTGACATGATCGAATTTCTTTTTTGACCAGGCGAGACAGGTGGTCGAGTCCTGACCACCGGAAAATATGATAATTGCCGAGTTATTTTTTTGTTCGGTCATTTTCCTCTTTGGTTAGAGTAAATATTGATGTGCAGACGTGGTGAGAAGCGGTAGTTTTTTTCTTTGCAGATTTCGATCAGCCATTTGGATTTTTTTTGGAGTTCCGATTTTTTTATGCCCTGTGGCATAAGGAGAATTTTATCTTTGGGTAGGCGGTATTTTTTTATCAGCTCTTCTATCTCTTCCAAATCCTCTTTTTTGTCGATGATGAATTTGTAGATTGTTTTTTCCGCCGGGAATTTTTCCAGGTGAATTTTTTTGTTTTTGGAATTTCCGGTTTTTGGTGAACAGTTGTATTGATTGATGTATTTATCCAGAGTTGATTTCAGGCTTCCGGAAGTTTCCATTTCAACATAGTAATTTTTTCCGATTTTTTCGAGCAATTCTTTCAAAGCTGATTGTTGAATTAGCGGCTCACCGCCGGTGATTACAAGATTTTTTCCGGGATATTTTTTCAATTCTTTGATGACTTCTTCCGTAGTCATTTTTTTGCCCGATTTGAAATCCCAGGTAAATTTGCTGTCGCACCAGACGCAGCGCAGATGGCAGCCCTGTAGGCGCAGGAAAATTGATGGTTTGCCTATGTTTGGGCCTTCGCCCTGAATTGAGTAAAAGATCTCGGATATTTGCATGATATACGCATTATAGATTAAATTTTCTGCTTTCGGATGATGAAATTGTCGAAGCTTATCTGGAAGTGCCCGGTATTGATTTTAAGGACATGCTGAAAACCGCGTAATGCGGCGTCAATTTCGTCGCTTACTCCTCACCGTATAGCTTCATACGATTCCGTCGCAAGCTTCTCATTTCCTTGCATTCCATCGTTTTTCAGCATGTCCTCAAACAGCTTAATATTTGATTTTGCGTCGTTTCAATTCTTCTTTGAGTGTTCGGTTGTTTTTTAGTGCGCTATGGACAATTTCGGCAGTCAGGTCATAGCCGAGTTCTTCCGCCAGTTTTGTCGCAGTTGCCAGCGAATTTTCGAGCAGCTCTGTGATGCGTTCTTTGTTGATTTTCAAGCCTTTGACACATTTTTGCGTGAGCGTTTTCAGGCCATTTGTCAAAATTTTCATCGATTGAAGCAGATTGTTCATGATTAGCGGGCAGAAAACATTCAGTTCCAGATTGCTCCTTTGGCAGGCGAGACTGATAATCTGGTCATTGCCCAAAACCTGCATGGCAACCATTTGGACAGCTTCGGGAATTGATGGATTGACTTTGCCGGGCATGATTGATGATCCCGCTTGCATTTCAGGGAGGCTTATTTCGCTTAAGCCCGCTTTTGGTCCCATGTTGAGCAGACTTAAATCCGAGCAGAAATTGAGTAAATTCGTGGCCAAAGATCGTAGTCCGCCTGAAAAGTTCATAAAAACATTCATGTTATTTGCCGTTTCGGTAAAGTTTTTGGCTGATTTGAAATGAATTTTGGTTTTGGCTGAAAGTTTTTCAAGCATCAATTTGTGATAGTCTTTGTGGGCGTTTTGGCCTGTGCCGACCGCGGTGCCGCCTATTCCCAGTGTTTTCAGATCTTCAGCCGATAATTCGATTTGTTTTTGGGAATTTTGCAAAGCCTCTTTATAGGAATCAAATTCCTGTTTAACAGATATGGGCACTGCATCCTGCAAATGAGTGCGTCCAACTTTGAGAGTTTGCGCGTGTTTTTTGGCCAATTCTTCAATTGATTTTATCAATCCTTTAAGTTGAGCTGTTAATTCGGGCAATGAAAGCAGTGCGGCGATTCTTAAAGTTGTCGGAATCACGTCGTTTGTGGATTGTCCGAGATTGACATGATTGTTGGGATGAAGGTATTTGTATGAACCTTTTGGGGCTTTTAGAAGCTCGTTGGCGCGATTGGCGATGATTTCGTTGGCATTCATGTTGTATGAAGTGCCCGCTCCCGCCTGAAAAATATCGATCACAAATTGACTCAAAAATTTTCCTTCCATAAATTCAGCGCAGGCTTGTAAAAGAGCATTTTTGTACTTTTTGTCGATGAGGCCGAGTTCCAGATTTGTTTCGGCGGCGCAAAGTTTTACAAGGCCGAGTGCGTGATTGAGCATCTTTGGAGCTTTATCTCCGCTGATTTGAAAATTTTCTTTTGCGCGACAGGTAAATGCGCCAAAGTAGGCATCAAGTGGAACTTTCACCTTTCCCAAAGCATCTTTTTCCAATCTATTTGGCGGCTTCATAGGCATAAGACTATACATAATATTAAAATTTGCAAAGAAAATGCTGAAAAATGCGCTGCTTTTTGGTGGCGCGTTTTGAATACTTACTATATGATCCCCTGTGCTTGAATAATGTGTTTATATGGAGCGTGATGGAGTAGTGAGGGAGGCTGATTTGGATGGCGGAAAGATGCTTGTTGGGTCTGAGTTGCCAAAATCTTCGAATGATTTTTCGGCTGTTGCAAATGATGATGCTGAAGGAGTTGGGCGGCAGCCCGACCCGAACAGCCACATTTGGATATTGTTGCCGATCAAAATGCCAAACTGCGTGGAGTGACTGATGCAGATGAAGATGTTGATGTGCTTGGCGAAATTGATTTTTCGGGTGATTTTGAAGGTCAAAATGGAGTTGTTTATGATAAATTTTCGCCCTTTTTCGATGCATTGCTTGGAGAGGGTGGTAAATTGGGCAATGACATGATGCTTAACGTTGCCGGTGTTGAATATAATGTGGAATTTTTTCATGACGATACGATGATTAATGTTTTCGTAACTTCAACAGCGGGCGGGGCTTTTTATTGCGGGTTTTATTTCGACCCCATTGATACCGGCAAGATAACTATTGATCGCTGGTTGTCCGTTGATGAGGAACAGGGGGTATCATCGGCCACCGATGCAGAGATTTCAGCACTTTCCTGGTGCAATCTTCTGCTTCTTTATCGTTATTTACGGGCCTGTTTTTCAAAAAGGTGAAAACCTGCGGAGGTTGAGATTGCCTTGCTTTTATTATGAAGATTGCTAGAATGCACCTGTTTTAATTTCGGGGCATGTCAAGAATTTGTGATATTACAGGCAAAAAACCTTCAGTTGGGAATAAGCGCAGTCATGCTATGAATGCCACATTGCGTCGTTTTAATCCGAATCTTTTTGTGAAGAAGGTGAAAGATCCCAAAACCGGCAGAATGGTTAAAATGAAAGTTTCAGCCAGAGCGCTGCGTATTTTGGATAGGATGTCATAAAGATTTATAGAGGTGAATGGAAATTTTGCCTGAGCAAAATTTCTGTGTTATAATTTCATGATGGATTTCTTGATTTTACAAAAATTTTTGGTTGCTGTCGCTTTGGGTGCTTTGATCGGCTTGGAGCGTGAACAGAAATCACAGCAATTTGAATATCAGCAATTTGGAGGTATCAGAACTTTTGCTCTGGTTGGACTGCTTGGGGCGTTGTCGTATTTTCTTTCGACATTTTCCATAGCTTATTTCGTCGTAATTTCCGTAGGTTTTTTTGCTTTGCTGACCGCTTCTTATATTTTGACCAGTCACAAGTATGGCGATGTCGGCGCGACTTCGGAAATAGCCTCGATTCTTGTTTATCTGATAGGAGTTTTAAGTTTTATGGGGAATTTTTTACTGGCGATATTTTTTGCACTTCTTGTTTTGACCATTTTGCATTTCAAAAGCACTCTTCATAAATGGGCCAAGCATCTCAAAAACGAGGACTTGATTTCCGCGATTAAATTTATTGCCGTTACTTTTGTGGTTTTGCCGATTTTGCCAAATGAAAATTTCGGACCTTATGGATTTTTTAATCCTTATGTCATATGGCTGATGGTGGTTTTGGTGAGCGGACTTTCTTATTTGAGTTATATCGCAATTAAAATTTTCGGTTCAAAAAAGGGCATTGAGCTTACCGGATTTTTGGCCGGTTTTGTTTCCAGTACGGCTTTGGCGGTGACTTTTTCGCATGCAAGCAGGAAAAATAAGTTTATTGTGAATCCTTATGTGTTGGCCACGATTATCGCATCGACTGCGCTTTTTTTTCGTGTGCTTTTAGAAGTTTTTGCAGTTAGCAGAGAATTTTTGGAAGTTCTTTATGTGCCGATGCTGACCATGGGTTTTACCGGGGGGCTGATTTGTCTTTTCTTTTGGCTGAGGCGTGAAAAAAATGTTCCAAAGATTCAGGAGAAAGCGGTTAAAAATCCTTTTAGTCTTGGGCCGGCTTTGAAATTCGGTTTGTTTTTCACTTTTATTTTATTTTTCACAAATTTTGCAAATGAAACTTTCGGTCAGGACGGGGTTTATGTTTCCAGTTTTATTTCAGGGTTTTTCGATGTTGATGCCATTACTCTTTATATGGCAAATGCCGTAAATGACGGTTTCGACAAAAATGTGGCCGTTATGGCCGTGGCGATTGCGGCAATGGCCAATACGATGACCAAGGCTTTGATATTTTTCTTTATTGGGAATAGAAAAATTGCGATCAAACTTTTACTTTCTTTTAGCGTGATTGTCGCTTCCGGCATAATTTCAACGCTTTTTCTTTAATCGTCAAGCTTACAAATTTGTAAATTATGAACCTTTGCCATACGCTTTTTGCTGAATAATTTCATTCCTTAACTTTTATAAAATCTATGTTTGAAAGATTTTTGTCCGTCTTGAGCGCTTTGGCCGTGATGTTTACTTTATTGCCGAGTCTTATGGTTTCCGCCGGCGTGGTTTATATACCAACGAGTACGAGTACCCAGTATCTGCCTACCGTAAAAATTTTGTCTTATTCTTTGGGATATGATGGAAGTCTTTTTTCAGAGGCTTACGGTTCGGGTACTTTGATTGATAATAAAGGGACAATTTTGACGAACAGCCATGTAATTCAAAGCATGTTTGATCCGAGTTCTCCAAACGATGCTTTTCAGGTTTGTTTGACTGTAAGCAATGATGTGGAAAATCCGGTATGTGAATTTACCGCTTCATTGATCGTTCATGATCCAGATAAGGATATTGCTCTTTTGAAGATGGATAAGACAAATGTTACGGGTCAAAGTGTGAAGTTTGATTTTTCTTTGCCTTATGACAATGAAGCCAAACCTGAAGTGGGTGATACGGTGACGGTTTTGGGTTATCCCGATACCGGTGGACGAACCATTACTTTTACAAAGGGTGTAGTGAGCGGATTTACAACTGAAAACGGCTTGAAGTATATCAAGACCGATGCGGATATTTCTTTTGGTAATTCAGGTGGAACCGCAGTAGATGCTGATGGCAATTTGCTTGGTATTCCGACTTTTATTGTCGGTAGTTATTCTGCGGAAGTTTTGGGATATTTGATTCCTGTTGATCGCATTGTTTCCTGGATTGATGACAACAAAAATAAAGTCGTTGTTGATGACAGTGCGGCAAAAGGCCAGCTTCGCGATGCCATGAAGGCGAATATTGACGCCAATAAAAAGGGAACTTATAAGAACGATTATCCGCCATATGAAGTTTCCGTAGTGGATGGCTGGAAATTTGGTAACAGTCTCGAAGGCGCTTTTGAAAACAGCACTTATGGTTATTCCCAGGGTACAAACAGCGTGATTATCTATCCAAAGGAAATGACTGCTGCAAATGCGTCGAATTATGTTTCGGTTTCCGTGACCGATTACGGATATGAAGTAACACTGGAAGATATTGAGTATTTGCTCGGTTCATATTCCAAAGATGTTTATATGGATTCTTTTGGAACCGGAGCCACTTATGAGAGGGTGAAGTTGAATGATAAGTATGATGCTATCAAAGAGACATTTTCATATTCCGATTGGTATACAGGTGCGTTTGTGAATACTGTGACTTATTATGTTCCTTATGGAGATGTTGTGCTCAATGTCGGCTATAGTTACGGTGATGGCCAGGATCTTACAGATATGAATCAAATAGTCAGTACTTTCAAGGTGGATATGAGTAAAGTGAAAGTGGATGTGGTAAGAGAGGTTTATAGCAAGGCCTTGGGCATTAGGGTAAAAAATCCTTTGGGCAGCGATTATTATTTGTCAGACACAAGTTATAGTTATGACGGTCAGGATTTTTTTGGCGCCAATTTCGGTAAAAAGCGTGATTACAGTTTTGTTGTAAGTATTTATTCAGCTTATTATTGGAATGCAGAACATAAGGGAAATTTTGCCAAATTCAAGGAGGATACTATCAAGGATGCGGAAACCTGGTATGAGATAGCTTCAAAGGGTGACTTGACTCTGGATGGTCATCAAGGGTTTTATTTGACAGATCAGTACGATTTGGGATTTGGAGAGACGAGTTATTACACAACTATTTATGTTGAAAACGATAAGGATAGTTATGTAACTGTTTATTATTCAGGGACCGGTGATGGTTTTATCGGCGGCATGAAGGATTTTAAATCTATTTTGAAGGTTACTCAGTTGAGTAATAAGGGCAAAGGGAAGTATAAGTTGCCGAATTTTATGGGTTCAAATGGAGGTGCTACTGCTTTGGGCGATATCAAGAATTATGTTTATGAGATTCAAATCAAAAATCTTTCCCGTGATAAAGTTTTCGGGGAAACTGCGCCTGCAAAATTTAATCCCGAAGGTCCTTTGAGTAGAAAAGATTTTGTTGTTTGGGCGATCAAGGCGAATGCTAGCGTTTTGGCTGATTTTGAAACTTTTAAAACAACTTATACAAAGTGTTCACAGGATTGTTACAAGGATATAAATTATGATTCGGATGAAGCTGTTTATATCGAATATGCTAAGTCGAAAGAAGTCATTTCCAAGCGTGATAAATTTAGTCCTGATGAACAGATTACTTTGATGGCCGCTTTCAAGGTTGCTTTTGAACTTTACGATTACAAGATATGGAAAGCTCCAAGTTTTGTACCATGGTATGTTCCATATTTGCATATAGGATATAGCTACGGCTTTATGCCTTATGGAGTGGATGAGGCCGAGCACAAGTTGACTCGTGGTGAAGGAGCTTTCATTATCGATTCTTCAAGATGGGGTAGTGTAGGCTATTATGGTGGAGATTTATATTATTCTGAACCATTGCCATTATTGGAAGAGGAGTTGATTTATTGATAAGGAAGCGCTGAAAAACGTTTAATGCGGCGTCGATTTCGTCACTTTCTCCTTACCGTATAGCTTCATACGGCTACGTCGCAAGCTCCTCATCTCCTTGCATTAAATCGTTTTTCAGCGCTTCCATAAGAGTACATTTGTTTGATAAATCAAGCGAAACGGAGTTGTAGAAATACCCTACAGCTTCGTTTCATTGTGTTTTTCAAACGTGGCTGGGCTTTAGCGTTGTAATCCTCGACACGTCTAAAATTATAAGTTTCGTGGTCTTGATTTGCTCATTTGAAATTTGTAGAAAGTTAGGTTAGTTATTTTTTAACTTTTTATATATGTCAGGTTCATTGTCTGCCGTTCGTGTAAAAGTTTCTCCCGAAGTTTCACCACTTCAGATACAGGGAAGAGATCGTGATTATGGCAATGTGTTGTGGAAGCTGCCGCATTTGCTCGATTTGTCGTATTCGGAACTTGAGGAGAAAAATCTTGAGATAAAAGCGGAGAGATTGAAGGGTGTGACCAGCGATCAGATGAAAAAGCGTTTTATTAATTATCTTGAAGAGGAAAAAGGAGTGAAGGCTATGACTGTTTGTTTTTCCGATCTGGAAGGGAAGTTGCAGACTTTGGATTTTGATAAAAAACATATTTTGAGCGCTGAAGATAATCTGACTTTTGACGGTTCTTCCATCAAAGGTTTTACAAAACTGGCTCAGTCCGATTTGCGTTTGAGAATTGATTGGACTTCTTTCAGATGGGTGCCTTCCGATATTTTCGGTACGGGAAAAGTTTTGGTTTTTGCCAATGTTTGCAATGATGATGGTAGTTTTTATATATCCGATTTTAGGAGTCAGTTGGCAGAATTGTGTAGAGAATTGTTGGAAAAAGATGGAATGATTGTCAATGTGGCGCCGGAGATTGAGGGGTTTTTGTTTAAAGGTTGTAAAGCCGAGCAGGCCTATGATGAAAAAGTTGGCTTTGAACTGGCTACTATGAGCGGTTATTTCAACTCTTTGCCTCAGGATACTTTGAGACTTTTTATTGATAAATTTGCTGAGGTTCAGAGGGCTTTGGGTTTTCAGAATGAAAAGGATCATCCGGAGGTTGCTCCGGCTCAGTTTGAATTGAATTTTCGTTATAGCCTGGCCCTGGATACTGCCGATCAAATTCAGCTTTATAAGCTATTGGCGCGACAGGTGGCCAAATCCATGGGCTTTACGGCCTGTTTTCTGCCAAAACCGGTAGCCGGTTTAAATGGCAGCGGTATGCATATAAATATGTCTTTGGCCAAAGACGGCACAAATATTTTCTTTGATGCGAAAGGCAAAACAAATTTATCAGAAACCGCCTGGAAATTTATTACCGGAATTTTGGCAAATGCCAGAGATATTTGTATGTTGATGAATCCTTCGGTCAATGCTTATCGCCGTCTGGATCCGAATTTTGAAGCGCCGAATGAAATCAAAGTGTCGGCTATAGATCGTGGCAGTATGATCAGAATTCCGATGGGTAATGAAAAGAGTGCGCGAGTCGAGGTGAGGACGGTTGCTCCGGATGTAAATCCATATTTGTGCTTTTATGCTTTGATAAAGGCCGGGCTTCATGGCGTAAATGCCGGTGCAAGTGCTTTTGAAGCGATGCGTGCGAAAGTGTTTGATAATGAGGTGGGAATTTTACCTGGCAGTATTTATGATGCCTTGGCCGATTTTGCGGCAAGTGAAATGATGACTGAAATAATGGGGGAAGAAAATAAAGAGAAATATTGGAGTTTGAAGATGAATGTGGCCCATCGTTCGCCAAGGGATTTGGGAAACAGGGTGAAGGCTTCGGAAGTTTTGTATCATCATGAAGTTTCGAACCAATTGATCTGGGGCGACTTCTAAGAAATTCTGAAAAACGCGCACTGCTGCGTCAACTTCGTCGCCTCCTCGTCGCCGTATAGCTGCATACGGCTCTCTCGGAAGCTCCTTGTTTCCTTGCATTGCATCGTTTTTCGGAGTTTCTTACGTGCTTTAGAGCCCTGAAGATTTATTCTCAGGGCTTTTTGCTTCAATTTTTGCAATTCTTCATCGTAAAATCTTCACACCCACTTGATACTGCATCCCTGTGAAGGATTTTGCTCATCATCCGGCTGTCCATCAACAAGCAGCGCATCTATGGCATCGGCAAGCTCGTTATTATCAATTCTGCCATGATAAGCAAGCTTGCGACCTGCATCGTAAACAAAAATATCCGGAGTACAACTTGCGCCATACTCTCTTGCAACACTCTGTTTTTTGTCTTCCAGATAAGGGAAATTCATGCCCTGCTCATTAAAATATCGCTGCATCATCTCCATTGATTCTTCTTCATATTCGGGATTTATCGTATTCGGATTGATACCGACAAATTGAACACCGTTATCGGCAAAATCTCGACTCAATTCGATAAGATTTGGCCAAATTGTCTGCACATAAGGACAATGATTGCACATAAAAACAATCACCAGCACTTTTGCATCCATAAAATTCCGCAAAGAATAAATTTTTCCATCTGTTCCTTCCAAGGAAAAATTCGGAGCATCTGTTCCCATCGGAATACTTTCAGACTTCAAAAGTACCATAAAAATTCAGGTTAAAATTTTTCAGCATTATATCACAAGAAGAATTGCGAAAATCGATGCAATATTTTATCTCTCGATTCCTGGGCAAACCGTGCTGTATTTTTCGATCAGATCGCAGGAGCCCGTGAGGCTTTGTTCAATGATTTCTCCTTTGCTGTTTAATGAGAAAACTTTCCAGATTAAATCCGTTTCTTCGCTTTTAGCTGGTGTGAAAATTGCCGCCAGGCCGTTTTTATCATAAATGAAGACGTGTGCATCCGCTTTATTAAATGAATCAGTGCCTGAATATTTGTGGACGAAAAATTCGTAATCTCCTTTTTGGAATTTTTTAATGGTGATTGTTTCTGTGCCGTTTTTGCTTGTTGAATCAATATCGAGAATGGTGTTTAAATCGGTGTCGAGTCTTTGCATGAAGAAAATTTCCTCTTCATTTGGCTGGAGTAAATGTGCATCAAAATCGACATCTTTGTTGCCCCAGGTCAAAACGATGCGCAGCTCTTGCGGCTCAATTTTTGTGAAAGTGTGGCTTAATGAAAAGTGAAGATTTTTTTTGGTAAGAATTTTGGTTTTGATTTCGATGGGAAAATAATTTTCTTTTGAGAAAATTATTTTCCCATCGCGATCTATTCCCTCAATGGTGAAGTAGCCTTCGTCATCGGTGTTTACTGTTTTTTGAAAGTTTTCGTTTTGATCGTAGGCGGTGATTTCGGCTTCTGTTAGTGCGTAGCCTGTTTGGGCGTCTGATAAAAGTCCGCTTATCTTTATCAAACTTTTTGGCGGAGTAACGGTTTTTAAATTACTTCTTACTTTGAAATCCAGATTTTTAGTGTAAATTTTTTCCTGAAATTCCGTCATGGCGATATAGCGGTAAATGATTTCTACGATTTCACCGCGTTTTATTTCTTTGTTCGGTTCGTAAATTTCGCCAACTTCTTTAAGCAGATTTTTCATTTTGGCGAATTTGAGATATGGGCTGTACCATGCGGTTTCTTCGGTGTCTTTGAAGACCGTTTCTTTGTCCGCACTTTCCATATCCCATTGGTAAATTTCACCGATGATTTTTAGCGCTTCGACTTTTTTGATGTTTTTTTCCGGTCTGAAAGTATTGTCACTGTAGCCGGAAATAAATCCCAGTTCTTTTGCTGTGCAGATATATTTCGAATACCATTTTGTGTATGGAACGTCCGTAAAACAGTTTGTTTGCGCTTCCGAGATTTCTATTTTTGCACTTTCAAGGACGATTTTTAAAAGTTCAGCGCGGTTGATGGTATTTTCCGCTTTGAAACTGCCATCTTCGTAGCCGTTTATGATATTTTTTTCCGAGAGATAATCAGTAGCGAGAAAATACTCATCAGTCTCAGCTATGTCGGAAAAGGTTTTGGCAAAAATTGTGTTTGCTGAGAGAGAAAAAAGAAGCAGTGAAGCAGCCGATATGGATTTACTGATGTAATAGAGGCGTTTCATGATTGAAATATATAATAACCTTGTTGTAAAGTCTATGAATGGTGATTAAACATTTCAAAATTGCCGGTCGCGAATTGTCGCTAAATTTGCCCGATAAGGCTGCGTTTTGGGTTTTTGAAGAAATCTTTGAGAACCGAGATTATCGGCTTTTGGATGAGATTTTGAAAAGTGCCAAGGTGGTTTTTGATGTTGGGGCGCATGTTGGGCTTTTTTCGATTTATGCAGGTTTGTTAAATGACAGAGTAAAAATTTACGCTTTTGAGCCGATAGAAGACAATTTTCTTATTTTGAAAGAGAATTTGAAAAAAAATGGCATTAAAAATGTTATTGCGAAAAATTTGGCCTTGGGGAGCGTCAGCGGCATGAGAGAAATTTATGTTAATGAAGATAGTCATAATCATTC
>JACQRJ010000009.1 GCA_016206505.1 Candidatus Peregrinibacteria bacterium
ACTGAAAGGCACAAAATCTCCTGAAATAAGCATCAAAGGCAAAAGCCTGAAAATAGCGATTATTTTGCCATACTTCAACGAAGAACTTGGCTCTGAATTACTAAAAAACATCAAAGAGGAATTGCTCAAAAACAAAGTAGGGAAAAATAATATCAAAATTCACAGAGTAAGCGGAGCCTTGGAACTACCATTTGCTGCAATGAAAATTAGCGAAAACGGTAAAACTGATTGCATAATAGCCTTGGGCATCATTATCAAAGGCGATACTGACCATTACGACTATGTATGTAAAACGACATATAACGGACTTATGCAAGTTCAACTGATTAAAAAAGTCCCTATAATTTTTGGTATATTGACGTGCGCAAATGTCAAACAGGCAAAAGTCCGTGTGACCAAAAGTGGCTTAAACAAGGGCAAAGAAATCGCAATTGCAGCATTATTACAAACACAAATAACATGAGAATCAGAAGCCTCAAGCAAATCAGAAATCTCAAAGGAAAGAAAATACTCCTAAGAGTTGATTTCAATGTCCCGACCGGCAAAAAAGGCAAAATTACAGATAGCGCACGGATTGAAGAAGCCTTGCCCACGATCAAATATCTCAAAAGCAAAAAGGCCAAAATTATAATAATAAGTCACCTGGGACGTCCCGACGGGCAATTAAAAAAAGAGCTTAAACTTGACAAGATAGCCAAAAAACTCGCTCAATTCCTGAAATCACCGGTAAAAAAACTTGATGAAATTTTGGGCAAAAAAGTTGAAGCAAAAATAACAAAAATGAAAAATGGCGAAATCGTCATGCTCGAAAATATTCGCTTTGATGCCGGAGAGGAAAAATGTGAAAAATCCTTCACGAAAGCTCTAGCTTCTCTTGGAGAAATTTTTGTAAATGATGCCTTTGGCACAGCACATAGAAAGCACGCCTCAACAGCCGGTTTGGCTGATTTTTTACCGGCTTATGCCGGATTTTTAATGGAGAAAGAAATTAAAACGCTTTCAAAAATACTCAACGAAAAACCAAAAAGACCGCTAACTATGATCTTCGGCGGCGCCAAAATCGATACAAAAATCGGCATCATTAAACAATTTCTGAAAAAAGCGGATTACTTCTTAATCGGCGGCGGACTTGCAAACACATTTTTGCATGCAGCCGGATACAACGTCGGAAATTCATTATATGAAAAGGACAAAGTGGAAATTGCCAGAGAAATAATGCTAAGCAGCGAAAAAAACAAGGAAAGATTCATTTTGCCGCATGATGTAATAGTTTCCGAAGAAGTGTCGGGAAATGCAAAAACACTCAATTTGCCAATTCAGGACGTCATGGGAAATATGAGAATTTTGGATATCGGCAAATGGAGCATCGAAAAATTCAACAACATCATATCAAAATCCAAGACAATAATCTGGAACGGGCCGGTTGGATTGTCCGAATACAAACAATTTGCCAATGGAACAAGACAAATAGCCCAAGCAATAGCCAAAAGTAAGTGCTATTCAATCATTGGGGGCGGAGACACGGCGGAAGCAATTAAAAGAATGAAAATCAAGGAATCGAAATTCACCCTTGTTTCAACAGGTGGAGGAGCATGTCTTGAATTTCTTTCCGGCGAAAAGTTACCGGGCATAGAATGTCTAAAAATCAAATAGAAAAATCATCTTTTAATACGAATTTTCAGAAATTTTTCAGCTAAAAACTTCTTTTTCAGCAAACGCTTCTTGAAAGTAGCCCACCCATATCGCTTCAATCTCAATTTAAAACGCTTATTGAGATCATTAAATATCTTATTACTAATCGCATATACACCATGAGTAATAAAAAAAGCAGAAAACACATCAATTGAGTAATGAATATGCATCAAAAGAACTGTGAAAGCCATCAAAATTGACCCAAAAAGCATTAACCACTTAAATTTAGTATCCTTGAGAATGAGAAAAGCCAAAAAAGGAACCGAAACATGTCCGGAAAAGAATAAATCGTTTCTAAAAAAAACATTACTGATAGGATTTGAAAAAAACTCAAAGCCATCGCCATAAAAAAAACCTTCAGGAGGCCCCACATGAGTCAAAACAATGAATCCGGCACGAACAAACAACAAAATACCAAAAGTTTTAAACAAAAACGGACCAATCTCAGGACGAAAAAACAAAGGATAAAGAACAGTCAAAGCTATCAAAATGTAAAAACCCCAGACAAATACGTATTCCAGATTATAAGTTGGCAAAAAATTCAAAATCAAATCACCAACAGGCTCATAATCGACACCATCATGAGATATACTTGCAAATTTATTCATCGAATATCCGAGGGCGAAAATAAAGATACCCGCCAGACAAGACAGTCTGAAAGAATAATCCCGTAGCAGGATTCTCCAGTGATAAAACAATTTATAAATATATTCTTTCATATTTTGCGATTGTTATGTTCGCTCCAACGCTTAATTTTCTCGGTAATCTCAGTAACTTTAGAAGCATATCTTTCACGGGAAACCTTCAACAATTTCTGCAAAAATTCCTCACTAAAATCAACAACCGGAGGCGCAAGCGTATCCAACGAAAAAGTCTTTGATGGCATACCATCAATTAAAAGTCGCATATAAGCGGTATATTTACTAAGTGAAACGAGATCAGGCGGCAAAACTTCTTCACCGAATTGCTGCGAAATATATTCGGCATCATCAAAACCAACTTGAAAACTCAAAATGCTTCCCACATTGCCAAAAACCGCATCACGAACCTCTTCGGGCATCTGAGCAATATACTGATTTGCCATTGTAAGATTCAATTTATACTTTCGGGCCTCTGACAAAATAGTGGCGAAACTCTCGGTGGCAAAATTCTGAAACTCATCGACATAAAGGTAAAAATCTTGACGATCTTTTTCAGGCAAATTGGCCCTGCTCATGGCATCAAGCTGAAACTTGGTAATAAACATCGCGCCTAAAAGCGCAGAATTATCCTCCCCTATCTTTCCCTTGGACAGATTGATAATAACAATTTTACCCTTATCCATAGCAAAACGCAGATCGATTGTACTCTTCGGCTGCCCTACGATATTGCGAATTGTTGGGCTGGACAAAAATTGACCGACTTTATT
This sequence comes from Candidatus Peregrinibacteria bacterium, assembly GCA_016206505.1. GTDB lineage: Bacteria > Patescibacteriota > Gracilibacteria > UBA1369 > LOWO2-01-FULL-3 > JACQRJ01. Next base: position 3,101 of record JACQRJ010000009.1, read on the forward strand.
TTGAATTGGAGAAATAGCTTCGGTACGCTGTTTTTCCTGCCATTTTGCAAATTCTGCAATCCAAAAACTTTTAACCACCGGATCCTCAACTCCTTTCACAACCTGCGAACGAAAAGCATCATCTGCAAGCATTCTTGGAATTCCCAACATAGTCGTTCCCGGATACTCCAAAAGCGCCAAAATAGTATTGCGCAAAATATGTTCGAGACGAGGACCCCAACTATCGGCATAAATTTTCTTGAAAATACCAACCAGACCGCTGCAAACGATAGAGTTGAGCGCCGGATCAACATTTTCAAGCATATTGAAAGCAACGGCATATTCCCTATCTGAAGGATCAATAAGTACAAGATCATTAACACGGTTTTTTGGAATAAATTTCAAAACGGCATCAGCCAAGTCTCCATGAGGATCGATAACACCAACACCCTTACCGGCCACAACATCGGAATAAATCATATTTTCAAGCAAAGTAGACTTTCCCATACCGGTTTTACCGATGATATAAACATGCCTGCGGCGATCACCAGGCTTGATGCCAAAAACATGCTTGGAGCCACGGAAATTAGTCTTTCCAAGGATCGTAGTGCTCTCTCCATCATCGGCGGTTTCACCCGGCAAATCGGCTGGTGGTTCAAGTTTTCGACTCGTAACCCAATAAATTGTCGGAGTCTTGACTGTCAAATTCGGGAAATGATAAACGGTGGCCAATTCCTCATTATTCATCACAATTCCATCAGAAATCATTCGATGATGATAGGCACTAACTATTTCCTGACCGTACTTGAAATCTTCAATCACAAAACCGTTCAGATGAGGAAAACTGAACTGCTTAAAAGAGCCTATAATCTCGCGCAATTTCACTTTTGCATTTTCAACATTCTTATTTTTGGGCACGTGCACAACGCGAATTTGCACCTCAAAAAGCGGACGTACAACTTTGTCCATCGCCGCATCAATATCGGTTTCACGATCATGCGTTTTTGAGACAAGCTCGGAAAGATCATCAAGACTTGCGGAAGAAGTACCCTGCGGCTTGAGCTTGCCGGCATCGAGATTTGCCGTAATCAGCAAACCTTGAAACCAAAATATTAAATACACGGGGAAAAAAACGAATTTCAGCCAAATTTTGCGCGTCGTAAAGGCATTTGCATAGATTTTCTTAAGCGCCTCAACATTACCAAAAACTCCCTTATTGATTATCTTTACGCACTTCGTAAAAATAATACGCCACTTATCGGTCAACGGAGTGACAACAATTTGGATCCAGGCCTGATCCATTGTGTCATCAAATTTCACCAGTGCTGAAGTAATGCCTGCAATTGGATCAACGGCAATTCTGGCAAGCTTATCCTCAAATTGAGGATACCTTTTGATAGGGTAAATATCAGCCCCGGAAAAAGCCAGTTCTGCGCCCACGGCATGATCCGCAAATTTTGCGATTTCCGCATAATCATAACAATCTTCAATCTCGGCATCCGGATATTGCGCATAAACCTGGCCTTCCACTAGATTTCTCAAATGCTGAGGAAAAGCGACATAAAATTTTATACTGCGATCAACGCACGCAAGCTCAAAACTTACATGATCGGAACTATATCCTCTCAATTTTTCCCAGAAACCAAATTCATTTTGTATACCGTGCAAAGTGGCAAAAACCTGCTCTGCAACCATCGGCCCGCTTTCATTTTCTTTTGCAACACGAATCTGCAAAACATGATATTTCACATTCATTTTTCTGCGCACACGATTCATAAAAGCCGTCGCGTGATAAATAAGCGAAAGTACCAGAAGAGAAGCGCCGATATAGATTATATACAAAAAAAGCTGATTCATCGCGAAGCATTATACCTCATGGACTTCTTTTATCAAAAAATCTCTGCAAAATCACATAAGCCGCCAAAGCGTCTTTGGAAATTGCATCGGAAAAACCCTTACTGCGCGCATCTCGCAAAAGCTGCCCGGCCTCAAAAGTGCTCAATCTCTCATCAAAGTAAATGATCTTCACATCCGGAATTTTGCTTTTTATTGCCTCAACAAATTCCTGCAAAAGAACATTCTGCCGATTTTCAGGCATATCTTCATCAATATTTAGAGGCAAGCCGACGATTATAGTTTTAATGCCAAATTCCTCAACAAGCGCAGATACCCGCAGCACACTCTCATCAATACCCTCATTTTGAAAAACACCACGAGGAAAAGCCATTCCGACACTTCCAGTAGCATATCCAATCTTTTTCGTCCCGAAATCAAGGGAGAGATAATCCGCCATATTTAAGCTTTTTCACCGGAGACCTCGACAACAACCGTTTCCTCAAGACCTTCTCCAAGATGCACAAGCACTTTATGCTCACCCAAGTCCTTGAAATGCTCCATTTTTATCTGTTCTTTTGTAAGCTCAACCTTGCAAGCATCTTTTATTGCAGCAATCACCTTTTCCTCAGTCACAGAACCGTACAACTTGCCGGTTTTGGTCATTTTTCCAGTAATCACAACTTTCAAATCCTTAATCTTCGCCAAAACATCTTTGGCCATATCAAGAACCTGCTGACGAGCCATAACAAGCTTCTCTTTGCGATTTTCAACAACTTTCAAGCGTGCCTCACTGGCATAATCCGCCAAAGTGCGAGGACTCAAAAAATTCCTGAAAAAACCACGTTTTACTGTGACAACATCGCCTTTGTAGCCAAGTTTCTTCACATCGCTGTTCAAAACAACTTTTATAGATGTAGACATATTCTTTAGTTAAATGCCTGTAACTTATACCGAAAAGCCAAGTTCAAGTAAAGAGAAATTCGCCTGAAACAACCTTACCGCTCAAATTTCCACTGATTGACATTGTAAAAACGATCACTCGAGAAAACCACATTATCCATCAAAATACCTGAAACCTTGCCGTCCGAAGCGTAATAATAGACAGGACGATAAAGAAAAATCGCAGGCACATCCTCTTTCAATTGCTTAGCCAGATTTTTCAAAGATTCCGCACGTTTTTTCTCATCAAAAGTGGAACGAACATCCTCAATCAAAGAATCCACCGCAAAACTTTTGTAATTGGCCAAATTTTGCCCCAAAGGATTGGCCTGGCTGGAATGCCAATAAGAATACGTATCGAGGTTATAGCCCAATCCCTGTCCAACCAAAAGCAAATCATAAGAACGAGCCGAAACACGCGCGTTAAAATCCTCCAAAGGCAAAAATTCCACCTGAATACTGAAACCGATACTTTCCCAGACATCATTCAAATAATTCACCACCGCTTTTGTCTCCATAAACTGCACAGTACCCTCATCATACAAACGCACAATCAAATTCAATTCCAAAGCGTTTCCGTCTTCATCATAGCGAATTCCCTGCTTCAGCGTATCCTCTTTGTCATAAAGAAAACCGGCATCTTTCAAAGCACCCTGAGCCTGATCTATCGCCGGCTGATACTCCCACTCGGCCTGATTCAACTCCATCAGCGGTGTATCGACGGGAATTTTATCTATAAACTGCTCAAGCAAGACGGATTTATCGGTAGCTTTCAAAAGGGAAATACGCACCAACTTATTATCCTTAAGAATTTTGCTGTCCATATTGAAGAAAACGGCGGTGTATTGAGGCAACTGATAAGAAATAAGCTTAAAGCGCTCATTGCCGCGAAAATCTGCGATATAATTTCCGGTAATCTTGACGACACCATTCATGGAATCGATTTCGGAAATCAGAAGATCCGTTGTCGGATAAGTGATAAAACGCAAAAATTCAATGTTCAAAGGATCGCCATAATAATATGGACTCCGTTGCAAAGTTACCTGCATGCGACCATCTGAAAACGCTTCCACAGGTTCAGTAACCATATAAGGACCGCTACCAATCGGCATTTTATTGAATTCATTGCTCAAAATTTCATCAGCCTCAAAATTTTTCAAAATATGCTGAGGCAAAATTCCGGTGGTAAAATTTGTTACAAAGAAAACATTTGGCTTCTCAAGAGCAAATTTGATCGTTTTCTCATTGACCAGGGTAATTTCAACGCCGGAAAAATTGGTTTTCAGGATTTCATTGGGAAAAGAAGGATTTTGAATGATGTCATGATATGTAAAATAAACATCCGCAACCGTAAGAGCCTTGCCGTCATGCCACTTCAAGCCATCACGAACGACAAAAGTATACTGGGTTTTATCTTCATTAATCGAAAGTTTACCTACATCATCCACCACAGCTTTAAGGGATGGATCGTATTTCATCAAGCCGGAAAAAACCAGTTTCGACACTTCCCTATCCGCCTCATTGTAATCGACAAATAAAGGATTGATATTTTGAATTCCCGATTTTGCAACAATGCCCTCAGTATAGATATTTGACTCACCAAAGCCAAAAAGACCGTATGGGAGAAAAATCATTTTTACAATCATCAATAAAATTATTGCAAAAAAAAGAAGAGTGAAAACCCAGTCTTTATAGTCGTAGGCCTTGAAAATTCTCAGCAAAAAACTCATGTTTTATACAAAGTAAAATGCAACACTATTTAAGACAAACAGGATGCCAAGAAGAATTGTTACCTGAAAAAGCACCTTCTCCGCTCCTCTCTTGCTGGTGTAAAAACCCCCGCTTCCTCCAAAAGTGGAAGAAAGTCCGGTACCACGCTGTTGAGTCAAAATAGCCAGAGAAAGCAGAATTGAAAGTACCACCTGAGTCACAAGAAGGACTGTCTGCATATAAATTATTTAAAGAATAGATTGGTTGCAAAATTTATTACACCAAAGACAACAGCTCCTATAGCATAACTTATAAAATTTGGAAAGACCAAAGCAACATCATAAAAATTCAGAACTCCCATGAAATAGCTCAAAAACCACAGTATAAAGCCATTAATCACAATAAGAAAAAGGCCGCCAGTCAAAAATACCAATGGCAAAGAAAGAAATTTTAAAAACGGCCGTACAAATAAATTCAACAACCCCAAAATCACTCCCCCGATAACAAAAAACCAGATACCGCCTGTAAAAGTAATTTCGGGAACAAACTTTAAAAGCAAAAACAAGGACAAAGCGTTTAAGAGGATCGAAAAGATTGGCTTGTAAATGAGGGACATATAAAATATTAGCGACGTATAGCAATTTTTGCCTTAAAATCATCAATCATAACTTTACGCTCCTTATCCCATTCAACATCTCCGCTCTGCATAATTTCATTGGCCAGAGTCTCGGCTTGAATATAATCACTAAACTGAGTCACGGCCAAGTCGAGTTCGCCTGAAGAATCGATCAAAACAAAAATTCGATCATCAACATTATAATCCGCTTCCTTTCGCATATCTTGAATACAGCGAACAACTTCACGTGCATAGCCCTCCTTGCGCAAATCCGCATCTATGACTTTATCGAGAGTTATCACTACGCCACCATCACATTCCGCATCATAGCCCTCTTTAGCCTTATAACCAATCTCCACCTCATCATCAGCAAGATGAATTTTCTTGAGTTTTCCGCCCTCACGAACTATTTCAACTTCAATGCCGCCATCGGGAAGCATTGCAAAATCACCATTTTTAACATTTACAATTATTTTTTGCACGTCTGCGCCATATTTAGGACCCAAAACACTCGCATCAACCTTTATCTGGCATTCAACAACTGCGTCAAAATCAGCCAAAAATTCCAACTCCTTAACATTCAATTCCTCCAAAATCACCTCCTTCTCGGACACGATACGCCTAAAATCCACCCCCTCCGGCAAAGCAATTTTTGCCATCCGGAGGGGCTGCCGAACTTTGATCTTCAAGTTTGCCCGCAAAGTATGTCCCAGCGAAACAATGCGTCTCACCAAATCCATCTCCTCATTCAATTTTAGATCAATTTTCTTATCATCAAAAGCCGGCCAATCCGAAAGATGCACAGACAAATCACCCGTGAGATTACGATAAATTTCTTCAGCTATAAATGGCATGAAAGGAGCGATAATCTGCGACAATCGCACCAAACAGTAATACAAGGCATTGTAGGCATCATTTTTATCATCATCGCTGTCAGACTTCCAAAAACGCCTACGACTGCGACGAATGTACCATTTCGTCAATGACTCAACAAAATTCACAACAGGCTCCGTAGCTCTTTGCAAATCATAATTATCCATTTCACGTGTCAACTCTCTCAAAAGTTTTTCCAGCTCGGAAATAATCCAGCGATCGAGTTTATTTTTAAACACCGGTACGGAATCAAGTAAATCCTTATTTGGCTTAAAGCGGTCAATATTGGAATACGTAACAAAGAAATAATAAGAATTCCAGATTGGCAGCAAAATTCTACGTACAACATCTTCCACTCCCTTTTCGGAAAAACGCAAAGGCTCCGCCCTGACAACCGGCGAATTCATAAGATAAAATCTCAAGGCATCCGCGCCATATTCTTCAAAAATTTTCTCCGGATCAGGATAGTTCTGCATCCTTTTACTCATTTTTTTGCCATCCTCGGCCAAAATCAGCCCATTAACAATCACATTCTTGAAAGGACTTTTAAGAAAAAGCGCCGTACCCAAAACAACCAACGTATAAAACCATCCGCGCGTCTGATCCAAACCCTCTGCAATAAATTCCGCGGGGAAATTTTGATCAAATTTTTTCTTATTTTCAAAAGGATAATGAAACTGGGCATAAGGCATTGAACCGCTTTCAAACCAGCAATCCAACACTTCTGGCACTCGCCTATATTTTATTCCCTTCTTTTCAATCACAATTTCATCCACAAAATGACTATGCAAATCCTTTACTTTTTTCCCGGAAAGTTTCTGAAGCTCATCAATACTTCCTACACAAATTCGATCCGCATCATCATCTTCATTTACCCAAATCGGCAACGGAGTACCCCAAAAACGATTTCTACTGACACACCAATCTCGTGCATTCAAAAGCCAATCTGCAAATCTACCTTCGCCAACATGTTCCGGCATCCAATGGACTTTTTTATTAGCGGCAATCATTTTCTTCTTCACATCCTGAATATTCACGAACCACGAAGCCGTTGCATAATTCAAAAGTGGCGCATCGCAACGCCAACAATGAGGATAAGAATGCTTATAAGGCTCGGTGCGAAAAACTAGACCCCTCTTTTGCATATCAACAATAAAACGCTTCTGCATTTCCTTAACATTCAAACCTTCATAATCCAGCCCCAAAGAATTAAACCTTCCATCCATATCCACATCCATCACAATCGGCAAGCCATTGCGCTGCGCCGCTTCGTAATCCACTTCACCGTAAGCACCGTTAATAGTAACAATGCCCGTGCCTTCGGAAACTTCAACATAATCCTCCGCAAACAATCTATAAACATTCTTATTCCCCTTAACTTCCGGTAATTTCATAAACCAATCGACAAAATGCTCATATTCAAGGCCCACCAATTTTTCACCTTTAAATTCATCGACGATCTCGTAATCCTCAACATTTTTCATCACAAAATCCAGCCTGTCTTTAACAAAAATCACATATTCATCACCAACCCTTACTTTTACGTAAGTAAATTTCGGATTTACCGACAAACCCATCGTACTCAAAGAACTCCAGGGAGTGGTGGTCCAAGCCATAACATAAGTATCTTTTTGACCCTTAAGGGGAAACTTCCAAATAACAGAAGGATCCTTCACATCCTTATAGCCCAAAGTCACTTCAAAATTTGACAATGGGGTAACACAATGCGGACAAACATGCATGGTTTTATGTCCCTTATAGATCAAACCCTTATCCCACAGCTGCTTAAAAACCCACCAGACAGTCTCCATAAACGCGGAACTCATGGTTTTATAGTCGTTCTTAAAATCAACCCAGCGGCCCATACGAGTAACCGTAGCCTCCCATTCCGCCGTATATTTCAAGACGGCAGCTCTGCATTTTTCATTAAAATCATGCTTTCCGATCTTTTCCTCAATCTCCTTTTTGCCATTCAAATTCAATTGTTTTTCAACGACATTCTCGACCGGCAAACCATGACAATCCCAACCAAAAACTCGCTCGACACGATGACCTCGCATAGTCTGATATCGTGGCACAACATCCTTCATAGTTCCCGCCAAAATATGGCCGTAATGAGGCAAACCGGTAGCAAAAGGCGGGCCATCGTAAAAAACATATTCATTATCCTTACCACGCTGCTGCACAGATTTCTCGAAAACCTTTCCCTTAGCCCAAAACTTCAGAATTTTCTTCTCAAGCTCAGGAAACGACTGTTTTGGATCGACTTTTTTAAACACAATCGGCAGTTTACTGAGAAAGTGAAAAAAATTCCAGCAAAAATAGCCACAAAATACGATGCCAAGGAATCAATCGCATCCCTTGCACCCGCCACAACCGGAAGGACCGCAACCGCTTGAAACCACAATTTTCAGCTCATACTCCTCCACAAGTTTTTCCGCTAAACCAAGATAGTTTGAAGGTGTCAAAGCAAGCAAAGATTTTTTATCGGTAGCGGAAATTTTCAAAGATTTGATAAATTTGTGCATCACCGCCTTCGTGATTTCTCCCTTACCACGAGTTAAATCTTTCAATTTTTCATAAGCATCGGCGACTCCGTTTTTTCTCAAAACCACCTGCACCGGCTCGGCAAGCAGCTCCCAGCGATCTTTCAAATCATCAGCGATAGCTTTTCTATTTACGGAACATTTTGCCAGGCCGCGAATAGTGCTTTTCCAGGCCAAAGCTGCATAGACACATGCACTACCTATATTGCGCAAAGCTGTAGAGTCGGATAAATCCCGTTGCAGTCTTGAAACCGGCAATTTTGCAGACAAATGCTCAAAAAGAGCATTCGCAATTCCCAAATTTCCCTCGCTGTTTTCGAAATCTATCGGATTCACCTTGTGTGGCATAGTCGAAGAGCCCACTTCACCCTTTTTCACATTCTGCCCAAAGTAACCAAGACTGATATAAGCCCACATATCCCGATCAAAATCGAGAACAATGGTATTAATGCGCTTTAAACTGTCAAAAGCCCGTGCAAGTCCATCATGAGGCTCAATTTGCGTTGTATATTTATTCCATTCAAGTCCCAGTTGCTCAACAAACTCCTTTGCTGCTTCCTGCCAATCAACTTGCGGATAAGCCACAAAGTGCGCATTAAAATTCCCCACAGCACCATTCATCTTTCCAGTCAATTTCATAGCAGCCAAAATCTGAATTTCCCCTTCAAGACGGGCAACAAAGTTTATGAGTTCCTTGCCCAGAGTCGTCGGAGTCGCAGTTTGGCCATGCGTACGGCTCAACATCGCAACGCCTTTTGTGGATAATGCCAAAGAATAAATTTCTTGAACAAGTCCGCTCAAAATCGGTGAAGCTTCGCGATCGAGAAAATCCCGCAACATACAACTGTAAGAAAGATTATTGATATCTTCCGAAGTACAGCAAAAATGCAAAAATTCAAGATATTTTGCAAGAGGTCCGCCCTTGAGTTTCTCCTTGAGAAAATATTCAACCGCCTTTACATCATGATTTGTTGTTTTTTCAATTTCCTTAATTCTCAAACCGTCAACAACATCAAATTGCTCATAAATACTCCTTAGCAACCTCAAATGAGTGGACTCAAGCACAACTGTCCCTTTCAACTTCACGCTGTTAAAAAGATGAATAAACCACTCAATTTCAATCAAAACCCGATAGCGCATCAAAGCCGCCTCTGAAAAATATTGGGAACTTGAAACGACTTTATCGTGATAGCGCCCGTCAAGCGGTGAAATTGCCAATAAACTATGTTCCATAAGAAAAATTAAATTTTAAAACGGCTTTTTACATCAGCGATTCTCTTCAAAACCTCGCTTCGCAACTGTTCATTTTTCAAAGCAAAAATTCTCAAAACCGCCATAATTACATTTTGGCGATCAATCACAGTCATCACCGGAGTATCGCTTGGCATATTCAAAGTACTGCTGATATTTACCAGATAATCATCCTTATCCTTAAAAGGAGGACAGGCCAAAACCGGATGCACACTATTTGCCGCAACCACTCCTGACAAAGCGTTGGAACGACCCGCAACGGTAATATAAACAAGATCAGTCTCTTTCTCATTATTCTCTTTTATCAATTCAAAAACTTTCTCCGGAACCTTATGCGCGGAAGCCACGACAATTCTGGCATCAACACCATAAGCCGCAAATTCCTTTTCCATTCCATCGACAAATTCTTTATCGGATTCGGAGCCAAGTAAAAGTAAAACTTTCATAAGTTAAATTTAAAAATATTTTGACAGATTATTTTTGAGACGCTCATGAACATCGCCAACAGATGCCACAAACTCTTTACCGGTAATAAGTTCATAGGCCTGGATATAACGTTTTGCCGTCTCCACTTTTACATCTTCCGGCACCACAGGTATTTCTCCTTCACCAATAAAACCCTTATTCGCCAGCCACTCGCGCAAATATTCTTTATCAATCTTTTTTTGCGGCTCACTTTTTGCAAAACGCGCTTCATACTCATCAGCAAACCAAAAACGTGAACTGTCCGGAGTATGAATTTCATCGATCAAAATAATTTTTCCGTCTTTATCGCGACCAAATTCATATTTCGTATCAACAAGTATAATCCCCTGCCTTGCGCAAATTTCCACGCCACGCTGATACAACTGCAAAGAAACATTGGCCATATAATCGAAATCCTCAGCGGAGACAGCTCCCCTACTCAAAATCTCTTCACGCGAAACCGACTCATCATGACCGCCTTTTTCAGCCTTTGTGGAAGGCGTAATAATCGGCTCGTCAAATTTCTGATCCTTCTTCATGCCCTCGGGCAAAACATTACCGCAAAAATTCCGCTCACCTCTCTCATAGTGATACCAGGCACTCGTAGAAGTCACACCGGTAATATAGCCGCGAACCACCATTTCAACGGGCAATGACGTACATTGTTTCGCCACAACCACATTTGGATCGGGAAATTCAATCACGTGATTTTCCGCAATATCATCGGTATTTTCAAACCAAAATTGAGCGATCTGATTCAAAACCTGGCCCTTGAAAGGAATCAAAGTGATAATACGATCAAAAGCGGACAAACGATCTGTAACAATCAAAATCCTCCTGTCACCTCTTGAATAATTGTCTCTGACTTTACCCTCATATTTTTGCCCCAACTCCGGAAAATCCGTATCCCCAAGCACAAAAGATATCTGGGAAGTGATTTGCAAATCGGAAAGCATAGAGATTTTTTAGAAGTAAAGTATAAGCATAATAAAAAGTCTAAATTCAATAAGCAATGAAAAATGACAACGTCAAGAAAAATCAAAAACGTGAATTTGACAAATATAAAAAGGCAACTTAAGGTCTACATGCCTAAAAAGCAAACAAAAACTATAATTTAACCTCAAAAACATGTATAAGAAACTGCTTTTAGCCTTGGGACTTTCATTGCTCTCATTGGTACTTGTCGCTTGCACAGGCCAAAATGATAAGCAGGAAGAACCGCAGACAGTTGAGATCGGCGGTATTTTACCACTAACCGGTGATGGCGCTGCTTATGGCGTACCAATGCAGAAAGTCGCGATGATCGCAGTTGAAAAAGTAAATAAAGACGGAGGAATTAATGGCAAGGAACTCAAAGTGATTTGGGAAGATGGAAAATGTAACGGCAAAGATGCAGCTGCTGCAGCACAAAAACTCATCAACATCAATAAAGTACAAGTAATTTTCGGAGGATTTTGCAGTTCTGAAACTTTGGGAATTGCACCTATTGCCGAAGCTGCAAAAGTTGTAGTTTTATCGACAGGATCGTCAAGCCCTGATGTTACAAATGCCGGTGATTATATTTTCAGAAATTACCCATCTGACAGCTCACAGGGAAAAATTTTGGCAGGCATCGCGGATACCAGGGGACTTAAAAAAGTGGCAATGCTTACAGAAGAAAATGACTACACCGTGGGAATCGAAAAATCTTTTAAAGAATCATACAAAGGTGAAATTGTATCCGAAAATTTCTTGCCTACGGATAGCGATTTCAAAACACAGATTGTAAAATTGAAAGGATCAAATCCGGACGCAATTTTTGTCAACCCACAGACTCCCGCAAAAGCTGATCTTCTACTCAAACAGCTGCAGGAACTTGGTGTAGACGAAATTCAGCTATTCGGAAATGACGTAGTCATGGGTGCGGCAGATATTTTGGCGCAATATCCTGAATTTGTAGAAGGTATGATCGGCGCCGAAGCATCTTACGAAGCCGAAAATGCTGATTTTGTAGCTATGAAAAATGCATACATCCAAACAACAGGCGAAAAAGAAGTACCATATCCATCTTATGCAGCCACAACTTATGACGGCATCATTCTTCTGGCCGAAGGATTTAAAAAAGGAGCAAACGTCAAAGGGGGTATGGAAGCTGGAGCAATTAAAGATTGGCTCTATGCTGTGAAGGATTGGGCTGGAACAGCCGGAAAATTGACCATAGATCAAAACGGAGATCCGATGGCCGGCCACAAACCAAAAGTTGTAAAAGAAGGAAAAACGGTGATGTATGAAGAGGAAGCCGCAAAAACACCGGAACAGCAAGCGGCGGAAGCGGCAGCTGTTAAGTAATTTAAGCTAAACGATGAAAAGGACTCAAGGTAACATTTGCTTGAGCCCTTTTTGTAAAGTAAACTTTGTTTGATGTCAGAAATTATTCCTCAATTAATCGTCATTGCACTAATTATCAGCTCTGTCTATGCGCTAATTGCAGCGGGACTCACATTAACTTTCGGCGTCCTTGAATTTGTACATTTTGGCTATGGTGAAATGGCTATGCTTGGGGCTTATTTATTTTATACCGCCCACATAAGCCTTGGCCTCGGATACATAGAAAGCGGCTTAATCAGTATTGTGGGTGTAACAATTCTTGGGATTATCATTGAAAAATTCACCTTTAGACCTGTAAGAGATCGTCAGGTATTCATCCCTCTCGTTCTTTCAATCGGCATCGCAATTATTTTACAATCCATTGTTTTGATTATCTACGGCGGCACGACAAAAAACCTCTATGTCGCAGGGGATGTGGCAACAAAATTCACATTTTTTAATGACACCATAACAATAACATCGATACAAATTTTCATAATTTTGACAGCGATAACAGCACTTTGCGGGCTTTGCATTTTTCTCAAATACAGCAAAACCGGAAAAGCGATAAGAGCGGTCTCGGATGACAAAGAAGTTGCAGCAATCATGGGAATCAATGTAGATCGTACGATTTCAATACTTTTTGCTATAGGATCGGCACTGGCGGCATTGGCCGGAATCTTGATCGGCCTTGATCGCAATTTGACACCAAACATGGGAATGTTACTTACGGTTTACGCCTTCGCAGTCATCGTTTTGGGAGGAGTCGGTAAACTGAAAGGAGCAATCATTGGAGCAATAATCATCGGTTTTATTGAAACCTTTTCCTTGGGACTCACAAGCCTGAAAGCCAGCAGCAAAGAACTCGTAATTTTCGGCACTCTAATGCTGTTACTGATCTTCAAGCCATACGGCATTTTTGGAGGGAAAAAAGATGAGATAGAAAGTCGCTAAGGAAGTGCTTCCATAACAAAAAACAATGGATTACGCCTTATACATACTGATAATAATTTGCCTCTACAGCATCATTACGCTTACTGGCAACATACTGCTTGGATATTTGGGGATTTTGTATCTGGCAATACCGGCAATTTACGGAATCGGAGCCTACACATTTGCAATTCTGGCAACAAATGGGAGCAACACGTTTTTGGCAATATTTCTTGGCGGAATTTTTGCAATGATTGGTGGACTTTTGCTTTCAATTCCGGCACTGAAATTAAAAAGTCATTACATTGGCATTGCAACATTGGCATTTCTCTTTATCATAAGTAGCCTGACATACAATCTCAAGGATTTAACAAGAGGGAGCCTCGGTATTCCAGGCATCCCCAGACCAACAATCTTTGGGCTTTATCTTGAAAGTAATTTGTCATTTTTCATTTTCACACTGATAGTTACCATCATAATTTGCACAATTTTATACAAAATTCTTCATTCACCATTTGCAAAAGTAATAGAAGCCATACGGGAGGACGAAATCGCAGTCAAAACTTTGGGTAAAAATACAAAAATCTACAAATTACAGGCATTTATGATCTCCACGTTTTTCTCTGGGATCGCAGGAGCACTTTTCGCTTCATATTTGGGATTTATTAATCCGCAAAATTTTCACATCCCACAATTAACAACAGCAATAAGCATGATAATCGTTGGTGGCATGGCATCATTTTGGGGCAGTATTCTTGGAACTGTGATTTTAGTTTTGGTGCCGGAAATTTTACGATTCTTGACATTATCACCTGATATTTTGGCAGGCGTCCGACTTGGAATTTACGGACTGATACTGATTTTATTCATGCTTTTTAAACCAAACGGTCTAATGGGAAAGCGCACAAATATATTCTCAAAATGATGAAAGATTTATTGGAAATTTCAGGGATCACAAAGAGCTTTGGAGGGCTGCTTGCCGTCAATAATTGCAGCTTTTCCATCAAAAAAGGGAAAATAACAGGACTGATAGGCCCAAATGGAGCCGGAAAAACAACAATGTTCAATATAATCTGCGGACTTTTAAAATCGGACATCGGAAACATCTATTTAAATGATGAGGATATAACTGATTTGAACCCGGACAAAAGAGCGCATTTAGGGATTGGACGGAGTTATCAAAAAATCCGCCTATTTCCTGAGCTGACTGCACTTGAAAATATCGTGATCGCTTTCCATGAAAACAAAGAGGGACTGATAGACGCATTTCTGCCCTACAAAAGACATCAGAAAAATTTGGAGAAAAAAGCGATGAACATGCTTGAAAGCGTAAATCTCCAGGAAAAAGCCAATTTCAGAGCATATGAATTGTCATACGGACAAAAAAAACTTGTCGAAATTTTGCGCACAAAAGCCAATGACCCAAGCCTTATTTTACTTGATGAACCGACCGCTGGAATCAACGAAACCACGATTAAACAAATCAAATCAATCATTCTCGAATTTCAAAAAGAGGGCAGAACCGTTTTCATAGTAGAACATAACATGCCGTTTATCATGAATCTGTGTGAAACGATTATTGTTATGGATCAGGGACAAAAATTGGCTGAAGGAAAACCTGAAGCAATCCAGCGTGATAAAAAAGTTTTAGAAGCTTACCTTGGCAAAAAACATGCTTGAAATCAAAAATCTCACCGCCGGATACGGCAATGGCCCCGATGTTATTAAAAACATCAATTTAAAGGTTAGAGAGGGGGAAATTGTTACGATAATCGGCCCAAATGGTGCCGGCAAATCAACCATTTTGCGCAGCATTTTTGGACTCACAAGCATCAGAAACGGAGAAATCAATCTTTCAGGCGAAAATCTTGTAAACCAGAAAACCGACCAGATCATCAAGCACGGAGTTTGCTATGTTCCGCAAGGAAGAAGTGTGTTTTCTACGATGACAGTTGAGGAAAATTTGCAAATGGGCGCTTATATTCTCAATGATAAAAAGGAAATCGACGGGAGACTTGGAAAAATCTATAGCCGGTTTCCCAATCTTTACGCAAAGAGAAAATGCGCGGCCCAAAATCTCTCCGGTGGACAACAGCAAATGGTTTCATTGGGCCGCGCATTGATGCTCAACCCCAAATTGTTACTTTTGGATGAGCCTTCAATCGGCCTTTCGCCGAAATTGACTATGGAAGTTTTCGAAAACTGTCGGACAATCAAGAAAAACGGCACTTCAATCCTGATTATTGAACAAAACGCCAATATCGCGCTTCAATATACCGATCACGCTTATGTTTTGGAAATGGGAGAAAACAGGCTGGATGGGAAAGGTAAAGAACTATTGAAGAACAAAAAGGTAGGAAAACTTTATCTGGGAAGGTAGCGAAGAACATTTGCTGCAAGCTGCATGGCCCCGCTTAGCGGAGCCACTTTAGGGGACAGGATCCACTATATGGCAACCTAAATTTTGTAATCTGTGGAACAAAGATGATTTATTCCCTGGATCGAGTGGGTCTATGTCTAGAAAAGTAAAAAGAACAGCTTCCTCATCTGGTTTTGGATCCCCAAATGGAT
This sequence comes from Candidatus Peregrinibacteria bacterium, assembly GCA_016206505.1. Classification (GTDB taxonomy): domain Bacteria; phylum Patescibacteriota; class Gracilibacteria; order UBA1369; family LOWO2-01-FULL-3; genus JACQRJ01. The sequence goes on from JACQRJ010000009.1 coordinate 19,163, forward strand.
ATAGCCTTCTACCCTCGCTAAAAACAACATAAAAATATTTTCGAAAATATTCTTGCAAATTCATTTCCCGAAAAGTTTGTAGTATCGTCCCATCTTGCGGTTCATTTTTTCCGTGATGAGGTATTACAAGAGCATCCGGTTTTTCATTAATACTTGCCTTCAGTAGATCTTCTAATCTTTGAAAAGTCAAGGTGCCATCAAGACAAGCCTTCGCAATTTCAACAAATGGTACCGAAACCACTCTCTCATGACCCGTGCCTGAATCAATACGATTTCCTAAAGCGACCATAATTTCTCCATATTGTTTATTTAGTTCTTTAATATCCTCCATTGATATCGTATAATCGTCGTCACTAAATAAAATCCTACGAGTTCGTGCAAAGCCTCTATATTGAGATCTATTACAAGTATGCATTCCACAAGTATGCTTTCCACAAGTATTCCTCCACTTAAATTCACCCGCTGGCATATAAATTGTACCATTCAACGATGGTAAAATATTATCCAAAAAATGATCTCGTAACCTCCTGCATACTGGATCGATTATCCTATTAGAGAACCATTCATTTCTTTGGCGTCTAAACCCTTCGTCCGAGTGATATCTTTGGTCATTTCCCAATGGGAGTTTTCTTAATGCAATGGTACGTAAATTATCCAATCCTAGAGGTAAAGAAATCCTACCGGTCTTGCACAATTGTGCCATCAATGCTTTCGATGCAAAAAGTTTATCAACTTCTTTCACTAATAATTCGTATACCGATTCAATTGCCTCTGCTTCCCTTGCTGCTCCGTCTCCCCCTTCCACAACTTCTCCAACCCCCACAACAGTGGAGTCTCTTTGAGCCATAATTTCCCTGGCAATTTCTTGTTGCTCTTTCGGTAAATCTTCCAAAGCTACAACAACATCGCCGGGATGTAATAAACGTAGCGCGTCCCTTGATTTTTCAACATTGCAATTGCAGTCACCGATATACTTTTGTGACACTGCAATATGAACGCAATACCTTAAAGCCGCATTAAGGCTATCAGCTAAGTTACGCACTGCAACAAAGTCAGAAGCTCTGCATTTAGCCAGATTATCTTTTTTTAGCGGCCCAATTTCTGGTTCTCTGTCGAGCGAATCCATCTAATTATTGTAAGCAGGGATTAATTAGATAATTTTTCACCATTTGTCAATAGCAGAAACTGGCATTCTCCAAAAATTCATAGGATAAACTCCGTTTTTTCGCCTTGGGGATGCAAAAAAAGACCTTTTTAATTGATTACTAACTGATTCTAACAAAAGAAAACTATGTACCCGTGTCCACTTTTTGGGGTACAGATCATGGTGGGCGCTGGGGGATTCGAACCCTCGACCCTCTCGGTGTAAACGAGATGCTCTAACCAACTGAGCTAAGCGCCCAAAAATTGTGAGAAATGCAATCCGCAGCGCAGGCAATGCGAGTTCTGCGAGACTTTGCCGGAGCGAAGGAAAACTTTCAAACAAAATGCAAACGGACGTGCAGCATTTTGTGTAGAAAGTTCAGCAAATCCCAATTGAAAAAGATCGAATCTAAAACTTAAGCAACTTACTGTAAACAGCCATTTCAGTCAATTATTTTTAATTCACCCCAGCAAAAAGCCATTATGCTTCAGCCAATTTTCCGATTCTTTATAATTCGGCATCGCCGATTTTACCAAATCCCAAAACTTTGCTGAATGATTAAACTCTTTCAAATGGCAAAGCTCATGCACACATACATATCTAAAAACTTCGCGTGACGCAAATAGCAGCCTAAAGGCAAAATTCAAATTTCCCTTTGAGCTGCAACTGCCAAATCGCACTCTCATGCGCTTAAAACGACAACTTTTGTATTTCACACGAAAATGAAGCTGATTTAGTTCATCCAAAACCTCCTTCAAATAATCAAGTTGATCCTCCATTATAAATTTCTCAGTCAAAAACCGCACTTTCATCTCGACATCGCGCACATTTTCGGGAAATCGCAAAAAAATCAAACCCGCTTCCATCGAAACCGAACATTTTGACCTTTCCTCAAGAACAATGCGAATTTCATAAGTTTTATTGTGAGTGCAGATTATAGAACCATCTTCATAAGTCGGCATCTTGAAAGTGGAAGCGGAGACTTTTGAGAGCCTTTTTTTCGCCCAAACAAGGAAATCTTCAACAATTTTATCTCTTTGAGACAAAGCCAAAAAGCGGCTCAAACGAATAACGATTTTTCCATCTTTGACACGCACGGAAGAGCTGCGCCCGCGCACGAAAAGCTCTTCAATCAAGTATTCCCTTTCATTTATATGCAAAGTTTTCAACTGCGCAAATATAGCAAAAAATGATATAATAATCAGATGGAATTTGAAAATGAACACACACCACCAACACCTGAACCCACACAGGGTGAAAAACTGCAGGAAAGACAAGAAGAAATTGTAAATCAATGCAAAAGTGACCTTGAGCAGTTTCAACTGGATATGAGGTATACGGCATATCCTTTTCCACAAACAAAATGGTCAGATACCTGGAATCCAAAAAAACATCCGGAATATTTTCGTAAAGTTGAAAATGGCGAATTTAGCGAACAGGAAAGGAAAGATAGAACACAGATTCTCACAAGCGAAACAAATCCAAACCTGAAAATAACAATTTTTCGAGATAATGGCCTCAATTTCTATAGAGTTGCAAATAACACGGAAACCAAAAAAGATATACGAGCAAAATTGGAACAATTTAAAGAATTTGCATATATCAAAAATCTTCCGGAACACAAATTAAGGTCATTCAACATCCTCGACGTGTCACTCACGGAAGGAATGCTTATTCCGATACCGATTCCCGAAGATCATCGAAAATTTAGCGAAGAAGAATTTTTGAATCACTGTCATGATGGCATTGTTGAAATGCTGCAACACGAAGAATATGGCTGTCATGTAGCTGAATTACTGGAGAAGATAGGTGAAAAAGAATTACTTACATTCATGCTCACAATGGCAAAAGTCGAATCGGGCGGACTTCCATTGGGCCAATTTGAATTCCACAGATACGAAAAACACATTCCGGCATTTTCATTTTCAATATTTCATGTTCTTATGTCCGGCCCGGGACTTACCGCCCGCAAAAAACTCAATTTATCCGAAGGACAGCTCTACCATCCTCGCAATGCCGCGAAACTTTTCCTCGGATTTTTAGTTGAGAAAAGTGGAGGAAACCCAGGGAAATTTTTCCCAATCATGGATCATGTTGAAGAATTCACATCATTTTACAATGGAACGGCCTGGCGCAGCATAAACCATCAATACCCCGATACGCTCACAAAATTTTATAAATCCTCGGGCAAGGTTCTTGAAAAATCATACGCCGCCAAAGAAACACCCAGACAAAAAAGACGTATTCTACTGGAATTTGGAGAAACATTGCCACAAGCCATATTAAGGGCAAACAAAGTAAATTCAGCCCCAAAAGGCGAAAAAATGGTAAAACCGGAGGAAGTTGAAGGTCTGGCCAAAGCAATTTATCAATATTTACAGAAAAAATTCAAAAAAGTTTCCTTTACCACCAGCGACCAAATAGGAGTCTGGCGCGATCAATACGGACCCTACATCATCTTCAGAAGAAAAGGGCACAAGGAAGTGCAGTACAGAATGGCGGAATGAAAGGGTTTTCGCTGTGCTTGAAAGAAAATCATGCAAAGCTGCAAGCTGCAGGGAAATTGTGCTTCGCACAATTTCTGTGGTGCCCAGGAGAGGACTTGAACCTCCACGGCCAAATTTGGCCACCAGCCCCTCAAGCTGGCGCGTCTACCAGTTCCGCCACCTGGGCAATTTTTTCGAATTTATCTTGAAGCCCGCGAATACTACTATAAATCCTTACTACTCTTCAACTTGACTTCAACTTCCATAACCTTTCCCTGTCTCCAAAATTTCATTTTCACAACATCACCCGACTCATACTTGCGAATAATCGATTGCAAAGGCGTATTTTCATTAACAACAGAGCCGTTCACTTCCAAAATCACATCTCTTTCAACAAGTCCGGCCAAATCAGCCGGCCCGTTTTTCACGATTGCCCCGTTTAGTACTCCCCCATCACCCACAAGTAAAGCTCCGGAAGACAAAGAAGGATCGATCTCCAAAGCTTGTTTTGCAGTCAGCATCACAAATCGCACACCCAAAATCGGCCGTACGATTTCACCATATTTCAAAATACTCTTCAAAACCGGCTTCAGATCATTGATCGGAATTGCAAAACCAATCGCATTTGCAGACTGCTCCAAAGCGGTATTCATACCGACAACCTGTCCGGAAAGATTCACCAGCGGTCCCCCGCTATTTCCCAAATTTATCGCCGCATCAGTCTGAATCAAACCGGCAAGATTTTCCACACTTCCAAGTCCGGCATCATTATATGCAAAAATTTGCCTTCCCTTCGCACTTACAATCCCAAGAGTGACAGTGTTGTCATATTGCGCCAAAGCGTTTCCTATAGCCAAAACTTTCTGGCCGACAACGAGCTGATCGCTATCGCCAAATTCAACAACGGGAAATTTACGCGTATCCTTATTCACAATTTGCAAAACAGCCACATCATCAAACTGATCACGACTCAAAACTTTCGCATCAAATTCACTTTCATCGGCCAAAACAACTTTGTAAAAAGAATTTTCATCCAAAACCACATGCCTGTTTGTAAAAACCAAACCATTTTCGGAAACAATAAAGCCGGTGCCAGCGGAAATTTGCCGAAAATCATTATTTACCCCCGTGCCCGAATATGCCAAAATCGATACAATCGCAGGAGAAGCTTTTTCAAGAGCCGATATAACCAAAGTTTCTTCATTGAAAACCTCTTTTTCGCTGATCTCAAAACTCTTCTTCCCAATCTCAAATTTCAAACCCTGATTCAGGACATAAAAACTCAAAAATCCGCCAAAAATACCGGCAAAAAGAGCCAGTATAAGACACAGAAATATCAGAAAACTTTTCCTCATAAAAGAAATTCTACATTACATAGTTCCTCTTGCAAGGCCAATTTGTAACATCTAAAATCTCTTCGGCAAAAGTTACATAACCTCCTTTCATATGAGCGCAATAAAAGGTCAGGATCCACAAATCTATGAGGCTATTTTGAATGAGCAGAAAAGGCAGACAGAAGGTATAGAATTGATTCCTTCGGAGAATTATGTATCCGCTGCGGTTTTGGAAGCCAATGGCACGGTTTTTACCAACAAATATTCTGAAGGATATCCGGGAAAACGCTATTATGGCGGCAATCAATACACGGATGTGATCGAAAATCTGGCACGTGACAGGGCAAAAGAGCTCTTTCGCTGTGAACATGCAAATGTTCAGCCACTCTCGGGCAGTCCGATGAATCAGGCCGTTTATTTGGCTTTTTTGAAGCCGGGAGATACCGTAATGGGCATGGATTTAAGCCACGGCGGGCATCTTACACACGGCCATCCAGTGAGTCACATGGGCAAACTTTTTAATTTTATTCGCTACAAGACTCATCCGGAAGAAAACGGACGCATCGACTTTGATCATTTGATGTCATTGGCGAAAGAGCATAAACCAAAAATCATCCTTTGCGGCTACACCAGCTATCCAAGAGATTATGATTATAGCGATTTCAAGAAAATTGCAGATGAAGTCGGAGCCATCACCATGGCGGACATTGCACACATCGGCGGGCTTGTTGCGGCAAATCAAATGCGCAATCCCTTTGATTTCGGCTTTGACATAGTAACCACAACTACACATAAAACACTGCGTGGGCCACGCGGCGGCATGATTATGTGCAAAAAGGAATTTGCGGAAATCATTGACAAATCTGTTTTCCCCGGTCTCCAGGGCGGCCCTCATATGAATACGATTTGCGCCATCGCAGTTGCACTTGGAGAAGCTCAAAAACCGGAATTTACCGAATACGCAAAGCAAATTCTGAAAAATTCCAAGAAACTCGCAGAAGAACTGATGAAACGCGGTGTGAAGCTGGTGACCAATGGCACCGATAATCACATGATGGTGGTGAATACTATTGAAAGCTTTGGAATAGATGGAACAGTTGCGGAAAAATTGCTGGACACGGTTCACCTCACGGTAAATAAACAAGTCGTTCCGGATGATCCAAATCCCCCGCTACGTCCAAGCGGAATTAGAATCGGCACGCCGGCAGCCACTACCCGCGGCATGCAAGAAGAAGAAATGGAAAAAATTGCAGATTGGATGTACCAGACATTGAAAAACAAAGATGATTTGGAGCTTCACGCAAAGATCAAACTCGAGGTAAATACCATGTGCCCCAAGTTTCCAGTGCCGGGAATCGCCGGAAATTAAATTTTCCCAAGTTTCCCTTAAAATCCATGCAACATAACTTCACCCTTGCGTGCTTTGAATTTCTGCAACAGAACACAATTTGACTTATTTTGTTAGGAACACTAACATCAAGACACAGTAACAAAAAGGCAAATGGCTAAAATATCAGTAAAAAGTGTAGTTTGGCAAGAAGGTAAATATTATGTTGCCAGGTGTCTTAATGTTGAAGTTTCCAGCTTCGGTGAGACACGTCAAGAAGCCCTTGCTAATCTCGATGAAGCATTGGATCTCTATTTCGAAGACCAAAAAAAACCTAAAGTATCCCCCATTAATAGACCTCAAATAGTCTCACAATCTTTGAGGTATGCCTAAACTCTATTCTTCCAAACACATCATTAAAATCCTTGAAAGCAAGGGCTTCTTTTTCATTTCGCAAAAAGGTAGTCACACGAAATATAGAAAAACTGGCAAAAATACCCTGACAGTAATAGTGCCTAACCCAAAGAAAGAAATTCCTTCCGGCACTTTTCGCTCAATACTACGTCAAGCAGGTCTCACCGAAGCTGATTTTGAAAAATAAATCAAACTCCACCCCTGCGTGCTTATACAAACTTTTTCCCCACTACTTCAAAAATCAACCCATAGACTTTAAGCCCCAAATATGGCATCCTCTCAATGTAATCATAAAAAAAGTTCGCATAAGCACTAGTTATACGCAATTCAAAAAATATTTTTCCG
>JACQRJ010000065.1 GCA_016206505.1 Candidatus Peregrinibacteria bacterium
AATTAATTTCAAATACAATGTTTAAGAAAATTTTGCTCGCAGGAGTTTTTGTTTTGCTGGTTTTGGGAGGAGGGGTTTATGCGTGGAAATTTAATGTGAAATCTGTCGAGCCGGAAGCTGTATTGCCGGATGATGCTTTTATGGTTTTTGAACTGGATTTTACAAATGGTAATCAGCGGAAACTTGTGCGAAATTTGATGAAAAAATTTCCTGAATTTGAGCTGAGTGATGAAGCTGAGGAATCTTTTTTTGATGATGTGATGCCTGTTTCCAGGAGCAATAGGAAGGATTTAAAAAATGTTTTAAAGGGGGAATGGAAACTGGTGGTTGGCCTTAAGATTGCAACGGGTGCGGGCGCTACTCCTGTCGCGGACGGCCCCGAGGAGTCTGTTTTGCCCGAGGGTTTGGGTGTTTTTGCGGCTTTAAAATCGGATAAAATCGGGAAAGTGGAGAATTTGGTGGAACATTTTTTGGGCAAAGAGGCAGGTGGTGAGTATGAAAAAGGTAAAGTTGATGATGTTTATTTCTGGAAGCATGCTGATGAAAATTTCAAAGTCTATCGTTATGGAGACAGCATTTTTGCTTCAAGCGATCCGACTTTTGATAATGAAATGATTGCACGTATGAAATCCGGTCAGGCCGCAAGCGGCAATGCGAAATTGTCTGTAAAAAGGCAGGGAGCCGCGCTGGAAAATTTGGGATTTCTTTTTATTGATGCGGAAAAGGGGAGAGATTATATCGATGCGTTTGCCAGGATTGTTGGTTTTGCGCAGACGGATGATTTTGTAAGTGATGCTTTTTTGGTAGCTGTTGCGAGTGAGGAAGGGATCAGAATGAGTGGAGAGTCCGGTGTAGAAGGCGATGAAAATTATAAATTGAGTCTGATGGATAAAGTTCCTGGAAAGGGCTTGATTTGGTATAGCGAGCAGGCGGATTTCTCAAAAGTTATTGCCGGTATGTTTTCCGGGTTTGCGGCCAGCTATGCGCCGGTTTCCGGCATTGATGATCCGTTGAGTCAGCTTCCCGGGGTTTATAAAACTTATGATGATGCGTTGAAGGATTTGGAGGAAACTTTCGATGGAGTTTCCGCTTCAGAGCTGGATAAAGTTTTTAAATCGCCATTTGCCATGAGTTTTTCTTATCCAGGCGGGTTTTTGCCGACGATGGGGATTTATTTGCAACTGGATGAAGAAAGTTTGAAGGCCGGGGACAAACTGATTACCGCTTTGGGAAATTATAGTAATGAAGTTGTGGCAAGTTTTGACAAATTTGTTGAAGAGCAGGGTGTGCCGGAGGCGAAGGGTGCTGTGACTCAGGAGGTTGTTTCTGTTCAGGGTGGTGCGGCGAGAAAGGTTTACCTGGATTCGAAAAAGCTTCCTCAAGAGTTAGCCGGGTCTATTGCTGCAGGGTTGAAAATGGTCGGTCTTGATCCAGACGATATTAAATTGGAATTTTATTATGGAGTGACCGGGGACAATGTTTTATTTGTGGTTTTTTATCCCGATTTTGACAAGGTCTATGGTACTGAATTTGTTTCGCAGCAGCCGTTTTTTCAGGCTGCTTTGAAGGATGTGGAAAGTGGCGGTTTTATGATTAATTTCCTTACTTTGAGTCCAATGGCAGATATGGTGGGAAGGTATTTTGCTATTCTTAAACCTTTGATGGCTTTGAGCCCGGCTGAGGGTGAAGATGCGAAAAAAGAGGCTGAGGATTTGAAAAAGAGTGTTAAAACTGTGGAAGATTTTTTGAGGACGATTAAATATTTTGTGGACACACAGGTGTTTAAGGATGGCATTTATCGCTCTGATTCTTTTGTGAGATTTTGAAGTGTTTTTCAAAAAATTCCTGGACAAAGAAAAACAAGCTGTGTTAAAGTTTTGACACTAAGTTAAATTACATGTTTCAAACAAACCGTCAAAAAACTCAAAAGCGTCTGATTATGGCTTTCTGCAAGCGAGTTTCGCGGTTTTCTGTGTAAATGGGTAAAAATTAAACACACTAACCGCGAAATCAAAATCGCGGTTTTTTTATTTATTAACCACAAGCAGTATGAATATCCGAAATCAATATTGTCCAAATGAAAATTGCAATTTTCATCTGCTAAAGCTTAATGGAAATATCGTAATTCACAGTCGTGTGCAGAGCAGATTTCGCTGTAATCGTTGCCATAAAACCTGGGTTGCTCACAGAAATAAAATGCATTTTGGGCTTAAAAGCGGCGAGAGAAAGGTGATTGTTACGGGATATTTGCTCAGGGAGCAGGGGATGACTATACGAAAGGCGGCTGAGACATTGAAGGTAAGTCCGAGTACCATTTTGAGGTTTAAGAGGAGGCTTCTTGATTTTTGCTTTTTCGCTTGATTTTTGTTAGATTTGTTTTTAGTTATTTTTTAAACTTCATTTTTATGAAAGTTGTAACCTGGATTGCCATGGTGCTGGTGATTGTTGGCGCCCTAAATTGGGGACTGGTCGGTTTTTTTGAATATAATTTGGTAGAGGCATTGCTTGGCAGTTGGCCAATGGTAATGCGTGTGGTGTATGGTTTGGTCGGTGTCGGCGGTCTTTGGATGGTGTTTTTCGGGTGCAGGGGATGCTGTTGTGAAAGTTGCAAGAAATAGGGAACTTATTTCTTAATTCAAATATCATGAGTGGAGATGTTTTGAGAGAGACTGATAGAACGCCTGAAGAGGAGGCTTCTGCTGTGATTGATGGCATCAGCGAAGAATTGATACTTGCGATAAATGCGGCGATGCGCGTTTCCAATACACCAGCTGCGGTTTTGGCGGCTGTCAAAGGGGTTGTTGCAGAAAGGGCGAGGGCTTCGAGGCGAGCGCTTGAGGATTTGGATGTGGAAGTGAATTTGTAGTTTGAAGGAACTGCGGAGTCCTCAAGCGAGGACTCAAAAACCCATGAGCATTTCGCGGATGTCTTCGTTCATTTTTTCGTGAGTCCAGGGAGGATCCCAGACGATTTCGATTTGGACTTTTTTGAAGGTCGGGTTGTGCAGCAGCATGGTGGTTTCGACATCCTGGAGGATCATGGGCGCGACCGGGCAGCCGGGGGAGGTGAGGGTCATGGTGATTTTGATATTGTCGTTTTTTTTGCCGATTTTCATGTCATAGACAAGGCCGAGATCGATGATGCCGATGCCGAGTTCTGGGTCGATAACTTTGTTTAATTGTTGCCATTGCGGTTCTGTGTACCGGTCGCGGGGGCGGGGAAAGGGGGACTTCGGTTTTTGGGGCATGATGTTAAGTTAAGGAGCTTTGGGATAAAAGTGAGAATATGGAGACTCAGCTTCGCTTCGTCTCTTGGGGATACATTCTGTCGGTTGGCTGATGGCATTTTTTACTGCAATGAAGCCAAGAAGAGCGCATTTTACGCGGGCGGGGGAGATGGGTATTTGAAGCAGTTTGTAAATTTCTTCAGTTTTCATTTTTGATAAATATTCGAGAGTTTTGCCTTTTAGGTGTTCTGTGAGCATGGAGCTTGCGGCCTGGGAAATGGCGCAGCCTTCGCCGAAGAATGCAATTTTTTCTATGGTGCCGTTTTTGATGACGATTTGCATGGTCACTTTGTCTCCGCAGGCGGGATTGTATTCCGTGGCGGTGAGGAGAATTTCGTTTTTGGAGATTTTAGATGCGTCAATTTGCCCTTTGTTTTTGGGATTTTTGAAGTGGTCGAGAATTATTTCGGTGTAGAGGTCGTCCATGGTTTGAATGGGCATTTTTTAATTAAATATTTCAATCACTTTGTTAAGCGCTTTGCATACGGCTTCGATGTCGTCTTCGGTGTTGTATAAATAAAAACTGATGCGGGCGGTTGCTGCAAGTTTTAGGTCTTGCATCAGCGGGTGGCAGCAGTGATGGCCGGCGCGGATGGCAATACCGTGCTTGTTGAAAATTTCGGAAATGTCGTGCGGATGGATGTTTTTGAGAGTAAAGGAGACAATGCCATTTGAATTTTCGGCCGTTTGTAGGGAAATTTGCGGGTATTTTTTGAGGCGGGTGATGAGTAGACGGCTTAAATTTTCGGTGTGTTTTTGAATGTTGTTTAAGTCCATTTTTTCCAGGTAGTCCAGGGCTTTTGTGAAGGATATGGCGGCGGCAATATTTGGGGTACCGGCTTCGAATTTTTGCGGAATGTCGGCGAAAATTGTGCGAGTTTTGGTGACTTCTTTGATCATGCCGCCGCCCAACAAAAATGGCGGCATTGCCTGAAGCAGTTTTTCTTTTGCGTAAAGTACTCCCAGTCCTGTGGGTCCGAGCATTTTGTGTGCCGAAAAAGCGATAAAATCTGCGTCGAGCTTTTGGACATCGATTTGCTCGTGCGCTGCCAGTTGTGCTGCGTCGATTAAAACAAGCGTGTTATTTTGATGAGCGAGTTTGACGATTTTTTTGAGATCGGGTTTTTCACCGGTTACATTTGACATGCCGGTGATGGCTATCAGATGCGTTTTTTTTGTGATGAGTTTTTCAAGAGCGCTAATGTCCAGCGAAAGCGGTGCAGTTGTTTTTTTGAGCGGAATAATTTTTAATTTGGTATTTTTTTTGTTGCAGAGCTGTTGCCAGGGAATGAAATTTGAATGGTGCTCGAGGATGCTTGTGATTATTTCATCGTTTTTGCCTATATTTGTTTCGCCCCAACTATAAGCCACAAGATTGATGGATTCCGTGGTGTTGCGCGTAAAGATTATTTCGTTTGGGCTTTTGGCATTTAGAAATTTTGCAACTTTTTTGCGGGCGTTTTCGTATTGTTCTGAAGATTCTTCCGAGAGCGTGTGGATGCCTCGGTGGACATTGGCGGCGGAATTTTCGTAATAGTTTTTGAAAGCATCGATGACCGTTTTAGGCTTTTGCGTCGTGGCGGCGTTATCGAGATAGATCAAAGGATGGCCGTTTATTTTGCGGCTCAAAATTGGAAAGTCTTTTTTTAGTTTTTGCGGATTAAACATAGGCTGGTATTGTGAAATATCTTTTGTGAAATGGCAAGGGATGGATTATATTATGGCACTGTAATTTTATAAGATTTATGGAACAGAAGTGTATGCTTGCAAAGAGGGTGGATGCGTATTCAGGGCTTGAACAATTACCGGAATATCTGAGGGGTGAACATCGTAAAATTGATGGCATTGTTTGGTATGTATGCCAAATATGCGCGAGCACCCTTGAAGAGTTGGCCAAGCAGTTGCCTCCCGAGGTTATTGATAAATGTACACATTTGGTTTGGTTCGGCCCCGGACCTTCGGGGGATGAGCAAATTTTGGAATCTCCTGTGCCTATGCGTTTTGTTGCCGGTGAAATCCGGGTTTTATCTCCGGAGTGAGCAGTATTGGTAATAATCAAATAATTGATAATTCTTTTTCGAGAGTTTTGCGAATTTTTAAATCATCTATAATTCCGAGATCGGATTTGATGAAGCCTTCCACGAGCAGGCTTTTTGCTTCTTTTTCGCAGATGCCGCGGGATTTCAGGTAAAAGAGTATTTCATCGTCCAGATGACCTATGGAGGCACTATGTCCCGCCTTGACGTCGTCCGCTTCGATTTCAAGTGATGGCACGGTTTTTACTTTTGCATCAGGTGAAAGAAGCAGGGTGTGGTGCGAAAGATGACTGTCGATCATTTGGGCTCTTTTGTGAATGTTCAGGAAACCGACATAATCCATTTCACATTGGTCAAAGAGGACGGTTTTTACAGTGTAGTAGGCTTTTGTTTCGCCGGCAAAATGATTTGAATTTGTGCGAAGTGTGAATTTTTCCTTTCTTTTGCCAATGATGAGAGCTAGAAAATTGATATTTGAGCCACGGCCTTTGAAGTTGAAATTGAGAGTTTTTGTCCCTTCCCAGCCTTTTTTGAGAATCGTTATGAAGGTCAAATCGGTATTTTCGGGAATGTTGATTTCGCAGTCTGAAATCTGTGTCGCAATGAGAGTTTGTTTTTTGGATTGGAGGTTCAGGGTTTTGTCAAGAGAGGAGAGAAAGGCGGGATGACTGTGGATTTTGATAGATTTTGTTGGCATTTTAGATTGCTGTATTCTTTGATTTTTTAAAAAAGGGGATAGCCAAAAGCTTCGCTTTGGCTATCCTACACTGCCGGTCATTTCCAGTTCCAGTAAGCGATTTAATTCAAGGGCGTATTCCATCGGCAAAGCTTTGATAATTGGTTTGGCAAAGCCGTTGACGATCAGGGAGATAGACTGTTCTTCGGAGAGTCCGCGGGACATGAGATAGAAAAGTTGTTCTTCGCCGATTTTGGCGACTGTTGCTTCATGGGCGATTGTGACATCCTGTTCCTCGACAATATTTGTGGGGTAAGTGTCGGAGCGGGAGTTTTCGTCAAGGATCAGAGCGTCGCAAGCGATGTGGGCTTTGATGTTTTTTGCGCCTTTGTTGACTTTGAGAAGTCCGCGGTAGGAAGATCTGCCGCCATCTTTGGAGATGGATTTGGAAACGATTTTGGAGCTGGTGTCGGGTGCGCAGTGAATGATTTTGGCGCCCGCGTCCTGATGCTGAGACTTGCCTGCAAAGGCAAGCGATTGGACTTCTCCGCGGGCGCATCTGCCCATCAGATAAATTGCCGGATATTTCATGGTGATTTTGGAACCGAGATTTACATCGAGCCAAAACATTTCCGCATTTTCATAAGCGAAAGCGCGCTTTGTGACGAGGTTGTAGACGTTTGAAGACCAGTTTTGGATTGTGGTGTACTGAACTCTGGCATCTTTTTTTACAATGATTTCGACGACGGCGGAGTGCAAAGAGTCGGTTGAATAGGCCGGTGCTGTGCAATTGTGCACTGCGAAGCCTTTTACCAAATAAGAATGTCTTTTTTGCACATCGATATTGAAGACCGACCCGCTATGTTTTTCTTTTTTTATATCTTTGATCGGTACAAGGAACAGGTTATTTTTTTTGCGTACTTCATTGAATTTTTTGTTTTCTGTATATTGCACAATATATTGATTTTGACGCGTGATTATTCTGTTATTAATAACGGCCTGACAGCCTTTTCTTAATGATAAATTGGCATAAATGGAATTTCTGGCTATAATTTCATGAATTTGATAATAAAGTATGCGGCTTGCAGTTGAGCATCGAATCA
>JACQRJ010000068.1 GCA_016206505.1 Candidatus Peregrinibacteria bacterium
AAGTGTTTTGACATATCTTTTTCTTGGTTAAATTATATTCTTTTCAAAATACATTTTGCCACAAATCATGATCGCTCCGCGATCATTTTTTGTTTTCCGGTCAATGGGATTAATTCAACAGTCTCTTCCAGAGCCTTTACGCTACCAGGCTTTTTTGGTATAATAATCTTATGGAAAATACAAACAAAAAGACAAAAATAACAATCACTCTTCCAACCGATGCTTATTTTATGTCAGGAATAAGAGATTTCACATTGAACATGATAAAAAACACCACAAATTTTCCCGAAAAATGGGCTTTCAGATTCCAATCCGTGGTGGACGAACTTTGCAATAATGCCATTGAATACGGATCGGCAGCAGGAAGCGAAATTAGAGTCACATTTGTTCACGAACAGGATAACTACCTGGAAATTTCCGTCGAGGATACAGGCACCGGCAAAAATAAAATCAATTCAGAACAGTTATACAAATTACTGGAAGAGAAAAAAGCTCCCGGATATAATTTTACGGGAATCAGAGGAAGGGGACTTGTAAAAATAGTCAGTGAATGGAGCGATGAGCTCAAAATTGAAGACAGAAAAGAAGGTGGACTAAAAGTAACAGTTAAAAAATATTTAAAAGATGCCAGGGTTAATCCCGAAGGTATCAATCAAATAACAAACAAAATAACCATTAACCAATAAAAAATGACAGAGGCAAGCATAAATGTAGAGGACGTCAATGCAAATACAAAAATCGCTCATCTTCAGGGACAATTGGATGAAAGCAATATTGATGAAAAAATTAAGGAAGTTTATGCGAATATAGAAAAAGTACCGAAAGGACTGCAACTTCTCTTTGATTTTACCAGCCTAGATTACATGAACAGCAAATCAATCGGCTATCTGACAGACATTTACGGCAAAGTGACTGAAGGCGGAGGCAGAGTCATTATTGCAGGCGCAAAGCCAAATATCGCCGACATATTACAGGTTGTAGGATTAACACAAATTATTGAAACGGTTGGAACGATTGAAGAGGCAAAATCAAAGCTTGCAAATGCACCTGCACCAGCTCCAACTTCAACTCCTTCACAAGCCGCAACTCAGACACCGCCTGCGCAGGAGACGGCTCCGAAAGCTCCCGTAGCAGCACCAACTCAAGCTCCGGTTTCGACTCCCACACAACCACCGGTCACGCCGTCACCACAGCCCGTACCTCAAACTTCAACGCCTGCACAAACACCAACTTCTGCCCCAACTCCTGCAACACCAGCTCCCGCAACACCGACTCCGGCCACAGAAGCACCAGTTGCACCAGCGGTAACACCGCCTACCCCGCAAACGCCATCGGCAGATGAAGGCACTTACAAATTCGAACAACAATAGTCAATCTCTAACCGCAAATGCTTGAAAATCCAATTTTCCTTATTGCAACAGCAACTTTAGCAGCGGGAGTA
Source organism: Candidatus Peregrinibacteria bacterium (assembly GCA_016206505.1). Taxonomy (GTDB): domain Bacteria; phylum Patescibacteriota; class Gracilibacteria; order UBA1369; family LOWO2-01-FULL-3; genus JACQRJ01. The sequence continues at coordinate 1,442 of JACQRJ010000068.1, forward strand.
CCCGTAGGTATTTGGATTTATTTCATTTTCAGTGAAAAATTAAAGAGTAAAAAAACAGTGGTTTTGGTCTTTTTGCTTGGATGCCTTACAGCCCCGGCCCTCCTGGGAATTCAATATCTTTGGGATTTTTTCCCGCAGTTCAATCTCCAGGCCTTCATTGAAAACAGCATCAGTGATCAAAACAAAATGTTCATTGCCAGCTTCATTCTATTTGGTGCAATGGAGGAAATCATCAAAATGGCAGTCATTGTAAAAGTGGATAAACACACGCTACTTATAAACACATTTAATGACGCGATTCGCTACAGTATCGCATCAGCGCTGGGCTTTTCTTTTATCGAAAACATCTACTATTTATACCAATTCTATCAAAGTATCGGCACCGGCGAACTGATTGGAATGTACATTTTTCGCTCAATTTTCACAACAGCTGCACACATGATTTTTTCGGGAATTTTCGGCTATTTCTACGGCGCCAGTAAATTTTCCATAGATTTGAGAAAACAACAGGAGATCAGTGGCAAAAAAAACTATATCGAAAACATCATCGCAAAACTTTTTAACATCCCTAAAAGCCAGGCGGCACAGCAAAAAATCTTATTAAAAGGGCTTTTCATCGCTGTCGGCATACATGCAATACACAATTATTTGCTGCAATTCAACAAAACTGCTCCGGTGATGATTTTTGATGTTTTGGGCTACTTATATCTTCAATATCTGCTAAAGCGCAAAGCGGGGCACCTCATCCTCGCTACGGACATAAGCGAAGTTAAGAAAACAACTCTGGCTAAAAAAGATGAAGAAGTCGTTTTGGAATTGATATCAATGTGGTTCAAAGAAAAAAAATATGTTGATGTAATCCATATTTGCGAAAGACTTTTGGAAAGAGATCCGGACAACAAAGTCGTAAAACTCTTCAAGGCACAGGCGATTGACAAGCTTGATGACAAGGACGTATACAAAAAAATCATCAGTTCAGTTATCAAAACAAAAGAAGACGTAAATGAAAAGGACAAAAATATTATGGAAAAATACATCAGAGAAAACAAAACCCCCCCACAGGAAAAAAACAAAAAAGCAGAGGAAGAAGCTGAAGACGCAGAAAAAAGAAAAAGCAAAGAAAACGAAATGAATAAGTATACACAAGGCGACAGTTTCAGGATATGATGAATACATGAGTTTGCAAAAGGCAAAAATCGCGCTTGTTTTCGATTGGATGACCAATCCCGGCGGTGCAGAAAAAGTCAATAAAGTCCTTCATCAGATCTTCCCACAATCTCCAATTTACACCTCAATTTACAATCCCAAAAAAGTCACGGGATTTGAGGATGCGGCGATCACGACATCCTTTATCCAAAATCTGCCATTGGCCAAAACAAAACATCAGTACTATCTGGGACTCATGCCATATGCCTATGAAGCATTTGATTTGAGCAGTTTTGACATCGTCATCAGCAGTTCGCATAGCTGCGCCAAGGGAATCATTACAAAGCCTGAGACAATGCATGTTTGCTATTGCCATACTCCAATGCGTTACGCCTGGGATAATTGGCATAGCTACATCAAACAGTACAAAATGAATCCGATCCTGAAATATTTTGGGAAAAAAAGAATGCACAAATTGCGCATCTGGGACAAAGTCGCTTCAGAAAGACCTGATTTCTATATTGCCAATTCATCCATCACGCAAAAACGCATCGCAAAATTTTATCGAAAAGAATCGAAAATCATTTACCCGATGATTAAATGCTCAAAATTCAAAATTGCGGAAAAAACCAAAGGCTATTTTCTTGCAGTCGGTAGACTCACACATTACAAACGATTTGATCTTATCATAGAAACCTTCAACAAAATCGGCTTACCGTTAAAAATAGTGGGAACTGGAGTGGACAGCGAAAATCTTAAAAAAATCGCCAGAGGAAATATTGAATTCATAGGCTACGCCAGCGATCAGACATTGCACAAACTGTATTCTGAAGCCGAGGCCCTCATTTTCCCACAGATAGAGGATTTTGGCATCATCCCATTGGAATCGATGGCAAGCGGCAGGCCGGTAATAGCATACAAAAAAGGTGGTGCAATGGATACGATCGAAGAAGGAGAAACTGGAATATTTTTCAATAAACAAACACCATTACACCTTGAAGAAGCCATCAAGCATTACCTTGAAAACAAAAAAACCTTCAAACCTGAAAAAATCAGAGAACATTGCCGAAAATTCGACGAAAGCAATTTCAAAAAAAATCTCTTTGAGTTTCTGAATGAGAAGTGGGTGACATGGGAAGAGGGGAGATGAATTTCACGAGTTGCGAATTGAGCCAACTGCATGGCAGTGGCGAACCTGAGCAAGGAGAGAAATTTATCTCCCCTCTTCTTATCGTGACACAAATTGAATCACTATGCTCACTATAGCCCAGGCACTCAAACTCAAAACCAGGCCGATAATCGAGTTTATAATGGCTTTTTTGCCCTGCTCTTTTTGCTCCGTAAGAGCGCCGAAAAGATAAAGATAGCCACCATAAATGATACCGCCGACAACAAGAAGTCCCGCCACACCTATTATAAATTCCAAAATGTAACGAATATAGAAGGGCACCATCCACAGCTTTATGTCGCCCGTCTTGATGGCACATCCAAGAATGTCATTTGCAGTCACTAAAACATCAAAACCATCAAATAGCGCAGCTTCACGAGTGATAACAACTTCTTTCACCTTCTCCATGTCAACATTCACATGAAACATAATGATTTCACAGTCACTTATCTCCGTAAACCTTGTCTCTGGCAAAATGGTCCCGCCCGTGTCTCCTGCCTGATCCGTAGGCGCACCGGTAACTTCCGTCTCTGCTGCAAATGCCAAAGGCGCGCTAGCCGAAAATGCGAAAATCAGACACAAAACGGCAAAAAATTTCCTTAAAAAACTCATAATTTGATTTCAAAACATCACACAATTATAGCATAAAAACTTGATTAACTAAAGACAAAGCCCTATAATCGCACAAAAGATAAGTACAAAAAAATGGAACCTCAACCGACAATCGCAATAGTCGGAAAACCAAATGTCGGCAAATCAACACTCTTCAATAGGTTAATCGGCAAAAAGCACGCAATAACTTCAGAACATGCAGGCACTACGCGCGACCGTGTTTCGCAGAATGCGCTGATAAATGGCTTTACCTGCATCATGGTGGATACCGGAGGCCTTGACTATGGAAAAAAGGAAAACATTGAAGCGGATGTCCAGTCGCAGGCAAATTTGGCAATAAACGATGCCGACATCACATTGTTTATCCTTGATTTAAGCCAAAATCTCACTACGGACGATTTCATGGCAGCGGACATCCTGAGAAAATCCAAAAAACCGATTATCCTGGTCGCAAACAAGACGGATAATGAAAATATCGCGGAAAATGTCTATAACATCTATGAATTGGGCTTTGGAGAACCTGTAAAGATTTCAGCAATCCACAAAACAGGTATTGATGAATTGAAAGATCAAATAGAAAAGGACTTAAAAAAGCTCAAATTTAAAAAAAAATCACCACCAGCGCCCAAAAATGTCACAAATATTGCCATTCTGGGCAAACCAAACGCCGGCAAATCTTCATTGGTAAACAGTTTATTGGGAGCGGAAAAGATCATAGTCTCTGATATAGCCGGCACGACAAGAGACTCAATTGACACGGAATTTGTCCACAATGACAGAACCTATAATTTGATCGATACTGCAGGCCTAAGAAGGCCGGGAAAACGCGGGAAGGGGATCGAGAAGTATAGCGCCCTGAGATGCATAACGGCTGTTGAGCGAGCAGACATAGTGATCCTTCTGTTGGATGGGAATGTCGGCATCACAAATCAGGACTCTCACATCATAAAATATGCTCTTGAGTCACAGAAGGGCATAATCTTGGCAATAAACAAAATAGATCTTTTGGAAAAGGGCGAAGACATCAAAAATCTTATTATCCGCAAACTCAGACAAAAGTTTTCCTTTATTCCATGGGCACCGGTTTTATTCCTTTCCGCAAAGGATAAAAAAAATATTTACCAAATTTTTCAAATCTCCGATGAAATTTCGAAAGAGCGTAATAAACGTATAAAAACCGCAGAGTTGAACAACTTTTTTCAAAAAATAACCCATAAGCACCTTCCTGCAAGCGCAAAAATAAGAAAACCGAAATTCATGTACGCAACACAAATAGATATTAATCCCCCAAAATTCGCATTATTTTTCAAAAATCCCGAAACACTGCATTTTTCCTATCCACGCTATCTGGAAAACGAACTGCGCAAAGAATACGGCTTCACCGGAACCACAATAGATCTGAAATTTAAAAAGCAAATTTCAAAAAATTGATTTCATCGCCCGAAATTTTTGATCCGAAAGTTTTTCTTTTCCATACGTGTCAAACCATGCGCGACGGTATTTTCTGCGACGATCAACATTGTGAAACTTGAGCATATGCTCGTTTATGACCAGACTGGACTCGAACGATGCGCTCTGAGCTTTCAGAAGAGCCCTTTTAAGCTGCCATGATTGAAGTAAATTTTCAATAAAATTGCCAACTCTACCGCCAAACAAAAATTCAAAACTTTTTCTGAAAAAAGAAAACAAAACATTTTTGGAAAACATCCTTTCCCGCCTTAAAGCAAGATTCTCCCGATTTTCAAAATAGTCATTCGCCCACGAATTGAAAGCTAAAAATCTATCCGAAAATCCCTTTTCGTTTTCAATCACCGGCAACATACTCCAAAGCCAATAAACCAAATAAATATCATCCTCGATCGCAATAGTCGAAAGATCCAGCGCATCTTCATCAACAAAAAAACTCAAACAAAACCGCCCGGAAACCTTATCACCATAACGGCGCACACCCAATACTTGCAGTAAAAAAGTGATCATCGAACGGACAAAAAATAGTCGTCCGAGCTTTGCAATTACAAAGAGATCAATGTCGCTTTTTTCATTAACTGTCGAGAAAGCCAGATTATTACAGACAGCCACCATCTTCACAAAAGGTACAATTTGCAAAATCGGCAAACACCGATCTACTCGCTTCCATAAAAAGGATTCTGTATCAGCCATGGTTCAAGTATAATTCAAGCGTGTTAACCAAGCAACAAAGCACCAAATTAGCTGGCAAAGTGCCAAATTCTCCAGGAGTCTATCAGATGATAGATGAAAAAGGTGAAACAATTTACATAGGAAAGGCGAAAAATCTCAAAAAGCGGCTTACACAGTACTTTCAGAAAGATTACGAGCATTCAAGCAGAACAAAAAAAATGCTGGAAAAAGCTCAGGACATAAAATACATCGCCACAGATTCCGAGCTGGAAGCCACAATTCTGGAACAAACACAGATCAAAAAGTTCAAACCGAAATACAATGTTATCATGAAAGATGATAAGAATTTTGTTTACATAAAAATCACCAAAGAGGACTTTCCCCGAGTGCAAATTGTCAGAAACATCGAGAAAGACGGCGCAAAGTATTACGGGCCGAAAACAGCGGCACACAAGGTTCAGGAAACATTCAAAATTCTGAAAAAAATTTTCCCGTTTAGGCATTGCTCAATCGACATGCGCCAACTTAAGCCGGGAAAAGTGGAAGTCACAAGAAAAACAATCAAATATCCTTGTCTCGACTACTACATCAAGCGTTGCATCGCGCCCTGCATTTCAAAATGCACAATAGAAGAATACGCCGAAATTATCAAAAATGTGGAGAAATTTTTCGAGGGCAAAGCTGATGAGATACTTTGTCAATTGAACAAAGAAATGATCTCTCAGGCACAGAATAAGCAGTTTGAAAAAGCGGCAAAAACCAGAGACAAGACTCTGAAAATCCAGGGAATGCTTGAAAAACAAAAAGTTTCAGGCACCGAAGGCAAAAGTCAGGACATCATCAATTATTTCATCATTCACGAACACGCCTATTTCAACTTATTCCAGGTTCGCGATGGAAAATTGATCAATCAGGAAAACTTCATATTGACGGCCAAAGAAGTCGTGGAACCTGAAAACATCGAAGTCCTCGAAGCATTTGTAAGCCAGTATTATCAAATCGCAACAAGTATCCCCAATGAAATACTGCTGCCACATGCGGTAAGCATCGAGAAAGATCTTGTTCCTGCAAAAATCATCATCCCGCAAAAAGGGGATAACAACAAGCTTTTGCAAATGTCCTTAAACAACGCAAAATTATTTGCCGATCGCAACAAAATAAGCTGGCAAAAAGAAAGTATAGAAACAAAAAAAGCGGCAAAGGAATTACAGAAAATTCTCAAAATAGAACGCCCAATAAAGCGCATTGAGTGCTACGACATCTCTCATCTCGGAGGCACGGATACCGTAGGTTCGATGGTTGTTTTTGAAAATGGCGCACCAAAAAACAAAGACTACCGCAAATTTTCTTTAAGAACAGTACAAAACAAGCCTGATGATTACAAATCCATTGAGGAAGTTTTATATAGAAGACTCATCAAAATTGCAGATAAGCTCGGTCATTTGTCATATAAATTCAAAAAAGCGTCAAAAAAAGACCTTCTCACGCTCAAAATCGAACCTGGTGAAAAAGAATTTTACATTTTGCTCAACAGCAAAGAAATCATCGGACAAATAGCGAAGAAAGAGCATTCTGCGAAAGTTATGGAAATTACGGATTTATCAATTGAAGAAAAATATCGTGGAGAAAAATTGGGACACAAATTGATCAACAGCATTATCGAAAAAGCCAAGGCAAAGAGGGTCTATCTTATCTGCAAACCTGAATTGAAGGATTATTACCAGTATCTCGGATTCGAAGAAATCGCCACTATTCCTGAAGAGCTGAAAGCTCATGTGCAAGAATGCGCATCATCGTGCAACAAAAATCCGGTAAAATTGGTCTACGATAAACTAAAACACAAAAAAGACGATTCATTTGAGAAAATTCCCGATTTACTGATAATTGATGGGGGCAAAGGGCAGCTAAATGCGGCAACAGAAGTTTTGAAAAAACTGAAAATAGAAATTCCGCACATAGCACTTGCTAAGAAAATGGAGGAAATTTACATACCGAATTCAGCACATCCAATCACGTTACAACGCAACAACGAAGCTCTGAAACTACTGCAAAGAGCTCGTGACGAAGCTCATCGCTTCGCCATATCCTACAATCAAAATTTGCGCAAAAAGAGAATCAGGCCTCGAAATTAATAATTTCAGCCGCAGACAGTGAATCATCAACAAATTTCGAAATCGGCAGATTTTTCTCAACCTCAAGAATATCCCGCAAATTGGCGCGAATCTCAGGGATTTTCGGCGCAAACATCGTACATGTGTCTTTGCAGGGCATTTTTGAAATTTCATGAGTCCCGATCACATCCGCCTGCACAATAATCTCAGCCTTATCAAAAGAAATCAGCGGCCTGTAAACAACAATGGAAGATGCCTGATCGATGGCAAAAATATTTTCACTTGTCTGCGACGCAACCTGTCCAAAATTGTCACCGGTTACAAGTCCCTTTGCTTTTTCATCATGAGCGATTTTTTCGGCAATGCGAATCATCATCCGTCTATAAAGAATGATCCGGATTTTTGCAGGAACATCGAGATTTGTGGAAATTTCTTTTTGCACTTTTCCAAAAGGAATCAAATAGAGCTTAGTATCAAATTGATAAGCACTCAATTTTTTCACGAGTTCCTTCACATTATTGATTTCAGTCATATCTGTGTAAGGATAAGCATGAAAATGAACAAAAATGATTCTCGCACCTCTCTTCATCATGCGATAGGCGGCAACAGGCGAATCAAAACCGCCTGAAACAAGTGAAATCAATTTTCCACCTGTATTTGCCGGCAAACCGCCAGGCCCTGAATATTTTTTAAATGAAAAGTAAGCTGTATCATTGAAAAATTCCACCGAAATTCTCAAATCCGGATCATCAAGTCTTACCGGCAACTTCAGCCCAAAATCAATCAATCTGGCACCAAGATCTCTCTCAGCATCAATGGATTTATAAGGCAAAATTTGGGATCTTTTGGCTCTTACACAAAAATTCATACACTTAGAAAAATCTGGCAAATTTGCATGAATCTGTTCTGCAAGCACAGCAAGATCAATCGAACCTCCAAAAACAAACGAAAAATTTTCAATTCCAAAAACTTTGCTCAAAACATCGATATAAGTCAGCTCATCAAGTGCGGAATTTGTAAAATCACCCGGCAATTCAATCAAAAACCGCTTCAGACAATGCTTCACAACAAAAGTTTTGCGCAAAGCCTTCTCCAAAACAAATTTCAATCGCTTATGAAGCCTATCGACAAAATACTGCAAGTTCGAACCTTTCAGGCCAATCTCACTATAATGAACAAGCAAATAGCGTTTCAGATAAGAAATTGTTAAAATCAGTCTGACCAACTGCAAAATCAATTTAACAAGCGCAACGATAATCAACAAGCCAAAAATCATGGGCATCCTCAATGTCACGCCGGACTCCTTTAGCGACGGTGGAAAATTCAACAGCATCGAAAAAGCCTTGAGACACGCAAAAAAAATGGAGAAAGAAGGCGCAGACATCATCGACATTGGAGGAGAATCGACAGGCCCGGGTTCAAAAGATGTCAGTGAAGAAGAGGAGCTAAAACGAGTAATGCCGATACTCAAAGCCCTAAGACCCAAAACAAAATTGCAAATCTCAATAGATACTTACAAATCGGAAGTTGCAAGACAATCCCTGGAAGCAGGCGCAGACATGATAAATGATGTTACCGGTCTGCGAAATGACCCCGAAATGGCAAAAATCGTCGCAAAATACCAATGTCCAATAATCATCATGTACAGCAAGGACGAAACACCGCGGACAACGGTAAAAGCAGTACACTACACAGATGTAATACAAACGATCGGTGAATTTCTTGCAGAGCGCATAAAATACGCAAAATCCGAAGGAATAGATGAAAAAAATATCATCATCGACCCCGGAATGGGACAATTCATTTCCAGCGATCCGAAATACAGCATCGAGATCATCGAACGCCTCAAGGAATTGGCACAAAAATTTCCGTATCAAAAAATACTCCTTGGCATCTCCCGCAAATCGTTTCTCGAAGGAGATTTAAACGAGCGCGACAAGAGAGCAAAACCGCTAACGGCCCTTGCAATTCAAAACGGTGTAAGTATACTTCGAACTCATGCAACTACACACTACATTTAGCTTTGCAGCCTCACATTTTCTTACAAAATATCACGGAAAATGTGAAAATCTTCATGGCCACAACTATAAGCTGATAGTGACGATTGAAGATACGGTAAAAAAAGACGGCATGGTCATGGATTTCAAAATAATCAAAGAAAAAGTGAATGAAAAAGTCATTTCAAAAATAGATCACACGCATCTCAATGACTTGATAGAAAATCCATCGGCTGAAAATATGTCGATATGGATTTGGGATCAGCTGAAAAATGAATTACCGCTTAAGAAAATCAAACTTTACGAAACTGAAGATTATTCATGCGAATATGACGGCAATTAAAAATACATATCATCTATCACTTGGCTCAAATCTGGGTGATCGACAAAAAAATCTTGAAAACGCATTAACCGAAATTGCCCAATTTGCAAAAATCAGCAAACAATCCAAATATTACGAAACCGATCCCGTAGGCTATAAAAATCAGGGCAAATTTTACAATATAGCGCTCGAAATCGAGACAGAACTAAGTCCGTTGGAATTGATCTTCAAAACACAGGAGATAGAGCACAAAATGGGACGCAAAAGAGGGACAAAAAACGGCCCGCGTGAAATTGACATAGATATTCTTCTGTACAATGATGAAGCTTATAATCATGAACATTTGCAGATACCGCATAGATCAATGCACGAAAGACAATTTGTACTTGAACCTCTAAATGAAATCGCACCCGACAAAATCCACCCTGAACTAAATCAAAACATTCAAACATTATGGACCAGGCTAAAATCGAAAACCTGATAAAACAGCTCATCGGGGAAATCGGCGAAGATCCAAATCGTGAGGGATTAAGGAAAACTCCAGGGCGCGTCGCTGCTTCATTTGCCAAATTATACGGTGGCTACGACAAGGATATAAAAGAGCTTCTTACGACATTTGACGGTGAAAGCTATGACGAGATGATTATTTGCAAATGCATAGATTTTTATTCCAATTGCGAACATCACATTCAGCCCTTTTTCGGACAAGTCAGCATAGGTTATATACCTGACAAAAAGATCATCGGAATCTCAAAACTTCCCAGAATTGTTGAGACATTTTCCCGCCGTCTGCAAAATCAGGAACGCCTCACAATGCAAATAGCAAATACATTACATGAACTTCTAAGCCCAAAAGGTGTCGGCGTTGTGATCGAGGCCAAACATCTTTGCATGCTTTCACGAGGTGTCGAGAAGCAAAATGCAATCATGACCACTTCATCATACCGCGGCCTTTTCAAGAACAATGCAAAGACACGCAGCGAATTTTTGAGATTAATAGCAAAAAAAGACCATTAAACAAGCGATGACATGATTCTGATCATCGACAATTACGACTCATTTACCTACAACCTCTATCAGCAAATAGAAAATCTTGGCCGCAAAACGACGGTAAAAACAAACGACGAAGTCACGATACAGGAAATTAGGCAATTAAATCCGCGAAAAATCATAATTTCCCCCGGACCGAAAAAGCCAAAAGATGCCGGAATATCAAACGCAGTAATTCGACAATTCCATCGGGAAATACCAATTTTAGGAGTATGCCTTGGCCATGAATGCATCGGTGAAATCTTTGGCGCAAAAATCAAACATGCAAAGCAAATACTGCACGGAAAAACATCACAAATTCATCACACGAAAAACGGGATTTTCGAAAATGTAAAAAATCCATTCACCGCTGCCAGATACCACTCGCTTACAATAGATCAGGTACCAGAAGATTTCGAATTGACGGCATGGACAGCCAACAGAGAAATAATGGCAATAAAGCACAGCAAATACCCGCTCTATGGAATACAATTCCATCCCGAATCATTCATGACCAAAGAAGGCGACAAAATAATGAAAAATTTTCTTTATCAAAACTAAAGGACATGCTGAAAAACATCAAGGATTTTCTCAAAAACGAAGGCAAAAATGCCTGTTTTCTCTATGGCCAAAAGGAAAATATTTTGGCCATTGACCCGATTGAAAAATTCGTCGGGCAAGACCTCGAAAAATTCCAAAAATTTGCCATCAGACACAAGAAACACAAATTGATAGGCTACTTCTCTTACGATCTTGGCTACAAGCTCCACAACATCAAAAAAACAAGCAAAACAGATCAGCATTTCCCGCAAATATATTTCCTTGCCTTCAAAAAATGGAACAAGGAAAAGACAACTGAAAACGCGTCCAAATTCGCCGAAAAATTCAAAATAGAAGGTGAAAATTTTAAACCCACATTTTCAAAAGAAAAATACAAAAATGCCTTTGGAAAAATACAAAAATACATCAAAGACGGTGACATTTATCAGATAAATCTCACGCACAGGCTACGAGCCAAACTCAAGAAGCCCGGCAAAGAAAGTTCGCATCAAATCGCACGAAAAATTTTCCTAAAAACCATCGCAAACAACACCGTCGATTATGCCGCTTATCTCGAGTGCGATGGATTTGAGCTGATTTGCGCATCACCGGAACGCTTTGTTCTGATTGAAAAAGGCAAAATCGAAACTTGCCCGATAAAAGGCACAAGAAAGAGAGGTAAAACAAAAGAAGAAGATGAAAAAATGAAAGCCGAACTCTTGAAAAGTGAAAAGGAAAAAGCCGAGCTCAATATGATCACAGATCTTTTAAGAAACGACATCGGCAAAATTGCCGCAATAGGATCTGTAAAAGTGGTAAATGAGCGAGTCATAAGCAAATTAAAATCCGTTTGGCACACGCACAGCAAAATCACTGCAAGGCTCAAAAAAGGCATAAGCGCGATAAAAGCACTTATCTCCATGCTGCCCGGCGGCTCCATCACCGGTTGTCCGAAAAAACGCGCAATGGAAATCATCGACGAACTGGAACCACACACTCGCGGCATATACACGGGCAATATTGGCTACATCGATGGCGACAAAATCGACATGAATATAGCTATTCGCACAATCATAAAAAAGGGAGAAAATCTCTTCCTGCAAGTCGGCGGCGGAATAGTCATCGACTCAAAGGAAAAAGATGAATACAATGAAACACTGGACAAGGCCAAATCATTTATGAACATCATCGATCAATGAAAATTTTTCTGATAGATAACAAATTTTTCACAGAGAAGAATGCGAAAATACCAATAACAGACGAGCTTTTGCGCGGTTATGGCGTGTTTGAAACTTTGAAAACATATGAAAAAAAACCTTATCAGACAAAAGAGCATATAAAAAGGCTGTTTTTATCTGCAAAAAAAATAAATCTCAAAATCAATCACACAGAGGAACAGATAATATCAATGATCAGAAAAGTTGCGAACAAATCCTCACACAAAAGCCAAAGAATAAAAGTTGTGGCACTGAAAAATCAGCTGATAATCATCTCGGAAGAACAAAAAATCGATAAGAAAATCTACAAAAACGGTGTTCACCTCAAAAGCATGCTGGGCAAAAGAGAATTACCGGAAATAAAATCCATCTCCTACCTTTTGCCGTTTCTAAGCCACGAAAACGCAGTAAGACAAAACGCCTTCGACGCCCTACTAATAGACGGAAAAAAACAAATATACGAAGGAGCATACAGCAATATTTTTTGGGTCAAAAACGGCAAATTACACACTCGCAAAAATGGCGTATTGCCAGGCATCACGGCCAAAACAGTCATCAGAATTTCTCCCTTCAAAATAAACTACAAAAACATATCACTGGATGAATTGAAAAAATCGGAAGAAGTCTTCCTCACTTCCAGCATTTTCGTAGTCGTCCCGGTAATCCAGATAGACAATTCAAAAATTGGCAACGGCAAGCCGGGAACTATGACAAAGCAGCTGATTTCCGCCTATGGAAGTGCCGAAAAGTCATTACAATCAGAATAATCAAAAAAACAACACCGATAGCGACCAGGCTGATTTCGCGATAATAAAATTTCAAAAGCTCCTGATTGGCACCGAAGAAATACCCCAAAGCCGCTAAAATACTAATCCAAATTCCGGCTCCCAAGGCTGTAAATAGGGTAAAATAACCGAAATTCATCTTCACAAAACCCGCAGGCAAAGAAATGAGTTGCCTCACAGCCGGAACCAGCCTGCCCAGAAAAGTCGATAAATTTCCATACTCCAAGAAATATTTTTCCGCCCTTTCCACCTTGGATTTATTGAGCAAAAATATTCTCGCCCACTTCTTTTCGACGAGTGCATAAACCAAAGGTTTTCCAAGCCGTAAAGCCAGAAAATAATTCACAAAAGCCCCTAGCAAACTTCCCAAAATCCCAAAAAAGACAACCAAAAAAACATTAAGCTCGCCCTGATAAGCCAGATAAGCCGCCGGCGGAATCACAACCTCGGACGGAAATGGGATAAAAGAGCTTTCAATCGCCATCAACAAAGTAATTCCCCAGTAATTATCAACGAGCCCTATCAAAAAATTAAAGATTTCAGCCATATAATGAAAGTTTCAGTCTAAAGAGTGGTGCCCGAGGAGGGACTTGAACCCTCACGATGTTGCCATCACTGGATTTTGAGTCCAGCGCGTCTACCAGTTCCGCCACCCGGGCGTTACGGACTTTTGGAAAGTCCTCATTAGTAGTGGCAATTTAACAAATTTTCTCTATAGTGTCATCATGTTTTGCGACGAGCTCAAAATCAGCGTGAAAGCGGGCAAAGGAGGTGATGGCTGCGTCAGTTTTCGTCGTGAAAAATTCGTCCCAAAGGGAGGCCCGGATGGGGGAGATGGCGGCAATGGAGGAAGTGTTACAATCATTGCCAATCAAAATCTCAACACTCTTTATCATCTCAAGCATCAAAAAATATATCATGCTGAAAACGGAGAAAACGGTAAAGGCAAGAAAATGCATGGGAAAAACGCCCCGGATTACATCATAGAAGTGCCATTGGGAACCATTATTTTAGATGAAGCAAAAAAGGAAAAGATCATCGACCTGAAAACTCATGAGCAAAGCATTACTATTGCCAAAGGCGGTAGGGGAGGAATGGGAAATACGAGATTCAAGAGTTCTACGCATCAGGTGCCAAGATTCGCTGAAAACGGCGAGCCTGGAGAAGAGAAAGAGATAACTCTTGAATTAAAAATCGTAGCGGATGTTGGAATCATCGGCCTTCCTTCAGCGGGCAAGTCGACTCTCATATCCGTGATTAGCAATGCAAAGCCAAAAATAGCTGCATATAAATTTACAACTCTCACCCCAAATCTCGGAGTTGTTTATCTGAGTTCCTACGGCGGAGACAAAAATCAAACTTTCGTCGTCGCCGATATTCCCGGATTGATAGAAGGCGCAAGCAAAGGCAAAGGACTTGGACACCAATTTCTTAAACACATCAGCAGAACAAAGCTGCTTGTCCATGTTTTGGATGGCACGGAAGATGATTTAAAGCAAAACTACAAAGTGATTCGGCAGGAGCTGAAAGCCTTCGACAAAAATCTCATCAAAAAAACCGAAATTTTGGTTATCAACAAAATAGATCTCCTAACACCGGAGCAACTGAAAGATAAGCAGAAAAAGCTAAAAATAAAAGCCATCCCGATTTCAGGCGTAACCAAAGAAGGCATAAAAGAGCTGATTTTTGAAATTCACAGACACTTGCAGGAAATCAAGAAAGAACAGAGCAAAAAAGCTCCGGAGAAGGAGGATCTGCCTGTACTGAAGCCGCATTTGAGAAGAGCAAGCTTCGAAATTGTTAAAATTCAAAAAAAGAAAAGCAAAAAAGCGTTTCACATCGCCGGACATCGCATCGAACAAGTGGCTATCATGACAGATATTGCAAACCCTGAAGGCTTGAAACGAATTTATCATTTCATGGAAAAACTCGGCATCAAAAAAACGATCGAAAGAAAAGGCGCCAAAATAGGCGACGAAATTATCATAAACAAAAAGATTATCCCATATCAAAGATAATGAAAATCATAGTTGGACTTGGAAATATTGGCGAAAAATATGCTAAAAGTCGGCACAATGCAGGATTTCTTGCTTTGGATCATTTTGAGAAACATCAAGGCGGACAAAACATCGAAATCAAATGGACAATCGATGAAAAGCACAAGGCCAAGATCGCGAAATTAAAATACAACAATCTGGACATAATGCTGGTAAAACCCTTAACAATGATGAATTTGTCTGGACTTGCCGTTTCATCAATTTTGCGCTTCTACAAAGAAGAAATGCAAAATCTCATCGTTATTTACGATGACATAGATCTGCCTTTGGGCGACATCAGGATTCGCGACAAAGGCTCGGCTGGAACGCATAACGGCATGAAATCAATCATTCAGGAGCTTGGCAGTGAAAATTTCACCCGCATCCGCATTGGCATTGAAAATAGAACAGCGGAACAAAAGGGGAAATTTGACCTCGCCAACTACGTTTTAGCCGGTTTTACAAAATCGGAAGAAAAATTGTTCAAAGAATCGCTCGAGAAAACCCTCCGGGAACTGGAAAATCTCTTGACCTTATAGACTATTTTGCCTAAACTGCCAACATCATTAAGGCAAAAAAATGTTTGCAATCATAGAAACAGGCGGAAAACAGTACAAAGTTCAAAAAGGACTCAAGCTTGAAATTGAAAAATTAGAGGAAGCGGAAGGCAAAACAGTGGAATTTAAGGATGTACTTTTAGTCAGTGACAAAGACAAAATTCAAATCGGTAAACCACTTGTTGAAGGCGCAAAAGTAAGCGCAAAAATCCTCAAGCAGGGACTGGCGGACAAAGTAATGGTTTTCAAGATGAAAGCCAAAAAACGCTACACCAGAAATCGCGGCTTTAGACAGCCTCAAACTACAATTGAGATCACAGATATAAAAGTTTAGGGAACCTCTGAAAAACGTGCACTGCTGTGCCAACCAAGTAACCTCACTTCACACGGTTTCACATTTCAACTTTTCAATTACGTTCTGCAAGTCTTCCGGCAACTCCGAGACAACCTTAACCCATTTTTTCCTCAAATCTGCAAATTCCAAAACATGCGCATGTAAAAACTGCCTTTCAAGGCCAAAATCGGATTTAAAAGTGGCATTAAGCTTCCTATCGCCATAAAGAACATCGCCAACGACAGGATGCCCGATAGCCTGCATATGAACCCTGATCTGATGCGTCCGGCCTGTCAAAATCTCAACCTTTACCAGACTGCAATTCAAATACTCCGTTACAACTTCGAACTTAGAAATGGCAACCCTCCCTGAATTTTCAGATGAAACAGACATTTTTTTCCGATCTCTGCTGTCACGTCCAATCGGAGAATCAATCATTCCTTTTTTGTGAGTTAAAATACCCTTAACCAGGGCAAAATAAATCTTTTTGATTTTCCTCAATCTGAACTGCTTTTGGAAATATTCCAGAGCATTTTGATTTCTGGCTACAAGAAGACATCCGGAGGTCCATCTATCCAAACGATGCACAATTCCCGGTCTTTCCTTATCAACAAAATCCTCGGACAACAATCCTGATAGATAATCACAAATGGAATTTTCACCACGCACAGAACCCTCAACTACAATCCCGGCCGTCTTATCAATAACAAAATAATCATCATTCTTGACCAAAAACTTAATATCAGTCGGCTTCATTGCTAATTTCTTCAAAACAGGCCGCTTCTTGACCAAAACATCATCGCCCAACCTCAAAATGAAATTTTTCCTCACAATACTACCATTTACAAAGCAAAGGCTTTCATCAAACATATTCTGGATATATGACCTGGAAAATTGCGGCAACATCACCGTGAGAAATTTATCAACGCGCATTCCGCGCCCATCCGTATCCACTTTAAATTTAAAACTCATAAGTTCAATATAGCTCATCACAAAGCTAAACTAAAGGCCTTCAAAATAATACCATGCCATATCAAAAATTCTTTTTTGCATTTCATAAACTGCCTGATTTTCAATGATAATCCCATATTCCGCGCCATTATCCAGACTCAACGTTGCAATTTTCCCGTCATAAATAGCAAACTCCTTCTCAAACAAATCAAGATGCCGCTCATCCTTCACGTACAAAATTTTGGTAAAATCGCAATCCTTCTCATAATTTTCATCAAAAAACTTCCGCACCTCAGGCGTATCGAAAACAATCGCGCGAAGAGGAATTTTGCGGTTTGAAATACGAAAATTTTTGTATTCAAGCAAAAAGTCCGCAAGACCAAGCCCAATCCACTTATGCATACATAAATAACCCAGAAACTCTGTAGAATTTAATGCATCATACAAAACAGCCTTTGCCCCTTCAACACCATCATAATAACTCACAACAGGCTTCTTATGCTCATCGCTTTCTATAATCGCCCGGAATCTTGGAATCATTGATAAAAGCTGCGCGCGATGATAGTCGAAAGCCTTACATTTACGGTCAACATAACCAACCAAAGCATTTGGATCACTGGCCACAAAAGTCAAAACACCGGATTTAAGATAAGAAGAAACAACGCCTTTGCTCGCAAGTGTATCCAGCACCGAATACGCAATCGAGCGATTGATAGAAGTGCGCTTTGCAATGATGCTCGCAGGCTGCGGTCCCAATCTCAAAAGAGCAAGATAGACCATGGCCTCGCTCTCTGTGAAACCTATTTGACACAGCTGATCTCGCAACATAACAGCACGTAATTAGATACAAGAACCAAGGCTAAAGATAATTTGTCGACTTGTCAAGCGTATTTGACGTAAAGCACCGAAAAATGCTCAGCATTTTCCTATTGAGCAAGCTCGGTTTGCGATTTCCAGATGCATTTGCTAATTTTAAAAAAACTAAATTTTAAGTATGACGATAGAAATCAAAGAAGAGGACTCAGAACTGCTGGAAAGGGGAGTCGCAGAAGTGATTGTCCGTGAAGAATTTGAAAAAATGCTCAAGTCAAAGAAGAAATTGAGGATTTATCTGGGAATAGACCCGACAGCTACGGATTTGACGCTCGGGCACGCAGTGCCACTCCGGAAACTCAAGCAATTTCAAGACTTCGGTCATCATGTTATTTTGCTATTCGGAACTTTTACAGCAAAGATAGGCGACCCCACAGGTCGCACAGAAATTCGCAAGCCTCTTACCGATGCAGAAATCGGGAAAAATATGGAATCATATCTTGCTCAGGCCCAGAAAATCCTGGATATCGACAAAATAGAAGTGGCCAAAAACGGCGACTGGCTCGGCAAAATGAGCTTCGAAGATGTCTTGAAACTGGCATCGACTTTTACGGTTTCACAGATGTTGCACAGAGAAATGTATCAGGCGCGAATCGAGGAAGGAAAAGAAATAAATCTGACCGAATTTATGTATCCGCTGATGCAAGGCTACGATCCGATTCCTCTCAAAGCGGATGTTCAGGTTGGCGGTACAGATCAATTGTTCAATCTCACAGCCGGACGCAAAATCATGGAAGCATACGGCGTAAAACCTCAACAAATCATTACAGTTCCGATTCTGGAAGGACTTGATGGCAAGGAAAAAATGTCGAAATCATTAGGGAACTACATCGCGATTATGGACAGCGCAAAGGAAATGTACGGAAAAACCATGTCGATACCGGATCATATAATTTTGCGATATTTTGAACTGGCAACAAATTTGCCGCTTGAGGAAATAGATAAGATAAAAAAAGCTCTCAAAGAAGGCGATAATCCCAAAAATGCCAAGATGAGATTGGCGCGAGAAATCGTCGCTTTATATCACAGCGAAACCCAGGCCAAAGATGCCGAAAGCGAATTTGAAGAAATTTTCAAAAACAAAGGCACTCCACAGGATATCCCAAAACTCAAAGTATCGGCAAAAAAACTGCCAATCATTCAAATAATCATTGAGAGCAAACTTGTCCCATCAACAAGCGAAATCAGACGCCTGATCGACGGAGGCGGCGTAAAAATCGATGGTGAAAAAATCAAGTCGATGAAACAGGAAATCGAGTTTGATGGAGAAAAGTTGTTACAAATTGGGAAAAGAAAATTTTTGCGCATCCATTTTTGAGGACAAATAAGGGAAATATATGCTCGAAAAGAATTTGGAAAGAGTCCTTCAAACGACCAAGAGACATCTGGAAAGACTTAAAACTCTTGGCCTAAAAACAGTCAAAGATTTGATATTGTATTTTCCAAGAGATTATAGCGACACCAGCGAATTCACAAAAATCATCGAAATCCAAACAAACGAAACAGTAGCCATAAAGGGCAGGATCAAATCTCTTTTCAACATCACCACCAAATTCGGCAAAAAAATGACCAGAGGAGTTTTTTATGATGACACCGGATTTATAGATGTAATCTGGTTCAATCAGCCGCACCTCACGAAAATGCTGCCAAGAAATCAGGAAATAATTCTCATGGGAAAAGCAAAATTTGGATTTGGAAAATTAACTCTAACTTCCCCAAGCTACGAAATTCCCAAAAAATTCGAAGAAACCATTCATAGCGGTCGCATCGCGCCTGTTTATCATGAGACACAAGGCATTTCTTCCAAATGGCTGCGGGAAAAATTAAAACCGATAATCGACAATTGGCTTGAATATTTCAAAGACTACATGCCCGAAGAAATCCTTGATGAACACGATCTCATCGAACTCAAAGAAGCGATAAAAAATGTTCATTTTCCCGAGAGCGACGCTTCATTACTCAAAGCGCGGGAACGATTGGCTTTTGATGAATTGTTCCTCCTACAGCTCAAAGTTCTGCAAAAAAAATGGTTCTACAAAAACACGGTAAGCGGCGACATCAAAGCGATGCCGCAAACAGAAATACTCAAAGAGTGCATCAAAAAACTGCCCTTCACTCTAACAAATGCGCAAAAACGAGTGCTCATGGAAGTTATTGAAGATCTAAAAAGTACAATCCCGATGTCCCGATTGATTCAGGGAGATGTCGGATCCGGAAAAACAGTAATCGCAGCTTTGGCAGCGCTAAATATGGCAAAAAATGGCTACCAGACAGCGGTCATGGCCCCAACGGAAATCCTGGCAAAACAGCATTATCAGACTTTCATCAAAATGCTCAACGGCTTCGGCCTAAATATCCAATTCATAGCGGGCAGCACAACAAACAGCCAAAAAGAAGACATTATCCGCCAAATGAAAACCGGAACTGTAGACATAGTTATCGGCACTCATGCCTTGATTCAGGAAGGCATCGGCTTCAAAAAATTGGGACTTGCGATAATCGACGAGCAGCATCGTTTTGGCGTGAAACAAAGAGAAATATTGAGATCCTTCGGTACGCCGCATCTGCTGGCAATGACTGCGACACCAATTCCGCGAACTCTGGCAATAACCATCTACGGCGATCAGGATCTTTCGGTAATCGACGAAATGCCACCGGACCGCCAAAAAATCCTTACAAAGGTCGTCTCCGAAACCAAAAGAACACAGGCCTACCGCTGGATCGATGACCAAATCAAAAAAGGCCGACAAACATTTATAATTTGCCCATTAATCGACGAATCGGACACGATCGAAGTGAAATCAGTGCTCCAGGAATTCGATTATTTAGCGCAGCATGTCTTTCCGGATCTCGAAGTGGGATTTTTGCACGGAAAACTAAAGCAGGAGGACAAGGACAAAATCATGGCCGATTTCAAAGAAAACAAAATCAGTATTTTGGTTTCCACATCAGTTATTGAGGTTGGAATAGACGTGCCAAATGCCACAATAATGCTCATTGAAGGATCCGAAAGATTTGGTCTTGCACAATTGCACCAATTCAGAGGCCGAGTGGGCAGGGGAGAGCACAAATCTTACTGTTTCCTTTTCACCGGAAAATTATCCCAGGAAGGTCAGGCGAGATTAAAAGCGATGGAAATGCACGATTCAGGCTTCAAACTGGCGGAAATCGACTTGAAACTGCGCGGCCCAGGTGAAGTTTTTGGCTTAAAACAGAGCGGAATCCCTGATTTAAAGATGGCAAGCTTGACAGATTCCGTAATGATTGAAAAGGCGAGGAGGTCGGCGGAGTGGATAATATCAAAAGACCCATATTTGAAAACATATGAAGAATTAGCTGCAAAGGTAGCAGAACTGGAAAAAGATATTTATATAAAAGATTGAAAAGGAGCCGGAAAAATGAGATATTCCACAGCCTGTTTGCACAAGATACATTGTGCGAACTAGTCCGTAATGCTCAAAGTCGCCTACTCCAAGCCCTTAACCATGTAAGTTCCCTTTAATCTATATCCTTTCTTCTTATAGTACTCCCTCGTCCCGATTCCTGAGATCACCGCAAGCTTCTTGTAACCACCTTCAAAAGAAAGCCTTTCCGCTTCAAGCATTAGCTTTGATCCCCAGCCGACATGCTGCGCCTCGCCGGACATTTTTTCCCCAACAGCAATCTGCCGGCCATAGACATGAACTTCGCGTATAAGCGCGCAATTTTTCAATTCCGATAAAAGAGTCATCTTTGGAAATCGCAAGCGCAATAGAGCCAGTAATTTATCCTGAACGACGTCTTCATATGCCAAGAAGAATTCGATGCCACCAGAAGCCTCATATTTACGAACAACAAGCTTTACATCATCAATTTTGAAAGGCAAATTACCGATTTCACGAGATCTGATATCTCTGCAAGGAGTTTTTTCTTCAATCAAACGTTTTTCCAAAACCTGACGGATATTTGAAACTTTTGATCCGGCGGCAATATCCGGCGCAGGAATATCTCGCGCGATACGATCTATCCGACAATATTCCGGAACGGATTTCATCTCCTCAAGCAAAACTTCTTCCAAAGTCTTATCATCATACGGCTTGAATTTTCCCGCCAAATAATCCTCATAAAGTTCCGTCGCGGCAATCACCATGCATGGATAAATTTTCAGATAATCCGGCTGATACGATCCGCCTGCAAAAAGTTCAGCGATCATCCTCTTGTCAAGCTCCACGGTTGAACCAGGCAAATTTGGCATCATATGATAACTGATTTTGAAACCGGCATCTTTCAAAAGCGCAGTCGCCTGACGCACCGATGCGAGATCATGTCCCCTTTTGGTCAATTTTTGAACTTCATCATCGGTAGTTTGCACACCGATTTCAACCTTTGTTACGCCAAGATGACGCAAACGCCTGATTTCATTGATATTTATAAAATCGGGACGAGTTTCAATATTAATCCCAATACATCGCACTTTCGCAACTTCATTGTCTTTCACAATATTTTTCCACGAATGCCGATCGCCGGAAATCGGCTTCAGGATAACAGTATTGACCACTTCCCTACCATACTTGCTCTCAACCTCGCTTTGCACCGTTATGTCCTGCATTTTATCCGCCTTTCCATTTGAAATCTGATCGTAAAATTCATTCATCGCCAGCAAGCATTGCTTCAAAAACCAGATCTGATAGCGCTTCGGATACGAACTCCATGTCCCGCCGATAACTCTTAAATCAACTTTTGAAACTTCATGCCCGGTAAGATGCAAAGCTTTCAGACGGACAAAAACCTGAGTGTAAGGATTGAATCGCTGCCGAAAAGCTCTTTGCGCGGCCGGCTGAGTCGCCAGATAACTTTTTGGCATCCGCACATCGGTTGGACAATAAACACATCGTCCGGGACAGGGAAAAGGCTTGGTCAAAACAGTCACGGGAGCCACGCCGCTGAGAGTGCGCACTCCCCTCTTTTGGATGAAATTCAAAACACTCAAATTTTCCCTTATTCTTCCTTCTTTCAAAAGATCGGCATAAGCCTTCACGAAATACAAATTATGAAAAATTTCACCTCTTCTCTGCTTTATCACCGTATTGCGAAACTTCTCAAAATCACGACGATTTTTGAAATTCAAATTACATGCTTTCATCACGATTTCTCTGGCCAAATCCTGATTTTGACTCAGATCGATTTTTGAAAAATCCATAAATCCACATAAATACTGATAGCCCGCTTTTAGAGCTGGCCCGCCGATTTTACCACAAGAGATAAATATGTTAAAACATCATTATGCAAGTTTCAACGGCACAAAAACTGCTCAAAAAAGTAAAGGAGGATTACGCGCAGATCGCAGAGGAATTCGATCAAACGCGCAGATCTGACTGGAAGGAATTTACAAGCTTTTTGCCGTACATAAAAAACGGCGACAAAGTCTACGATATCGGCTGCGGAAACGGCAGACTTTATGATTTTTTGAGCAAAAATCCTAAAGTCAAATACACCGGTTTTGATAATAACAAGAAACTGCTGAAATTAGCAGAAAAACAGCATCAGAAAGAGGAGGGCACGATATGCCAATTCAAAATCGGAGATCTTTTGAAAATTCCCGCTCCATCAAACAGCGCCGACGCCACATTCACAATCGCCGCTCTGCATCACATACCTTCTGTAGAAATGCGGAAAAAAGCGATACTGGAACTTACAAGAGTGACAAAAAAAAACGGCATAGTAATCATATCCGTCTGGAATTTATTTCAGCCCAAATACAAAAAGTACATTTGGAAATCGCGGTTAAGGAAGCTAATATCATTTGGAAAATACGACAGCAGAGATACGCTGATTCCCTGGAGAAAAAGTGGAGTCAGAAGATATTATTACGCATTCAGAGAGCCGGAACTTACAAAACTGCTAAGCGGGATCGGTTTGGAAATTTTGGAAAAAATCAAAGACAACAATTTTGTATTTATATGCCGGAAATCCTGAAAGTAAAATTCGCAAATTTAACGCTCAATGAAGCCGTGAATAAATCGCTGGAAATTTTGGCAAAAGGCAAAAAAGCCTACATCGCAACTCCAAATCCCGAACTGCTTTTGATCGCAAATGGAAATGAGAAATATCGACAAATACTAAACAGATCGGCATTCAACACGCCTGATGGCACGGGGATTTTGTGGGCCGCAAAATTTCAGGAGAGCGCCAAAAGGAGAAGCAAAAGCATCATCATTTTGAAGTGGGCGGCAAGTCTGCTAATGACGGCCCTAAGGCCAAAATACAAGTACGGAGTGATTGCGGAAAGAGTGACGGGAGTGGATTTGATGAACGAAATTTGCAAAGCGTCAACAAAGGGAAAATACAAAATTTTTCTACTCGGAGCCGGCGAAAACGTCGTCGAAAAATTGAAGAAAAAACTGGAAACAAAAAATCCTGGAATAAATATATCCGGCATCTATCGTGGCACGCCGGATTTAGCGGATGAAAAAGAAATCATTCGCAGGATCAATACAAGCGCAGCGGACATTCTTTTTGTGGCTTTTGGCTCGCCAAAACAGGAAGTCTGGATCAGCCGGAATTTGAAATATCTCAAATCCGTAAAACTGGCAATCGGCGTCGGAGGATCATTTGATTTCATTTCCGGCAACAAAAAACGCGCGCCGCTCTGGATGCAGAAAACCGGCCTGGAATGGCTCTTCCGCCTGATCCGCGAACCAAAAAGAATCAAAAGAATCTACAACGCCACGATAAAATTCCCTATACTTATTCTCAAAAAAGCCTTAAAAGATTAGTAACAAAGCGCGGGCTTACGCCCGCGCCAAAGTGGGGCCAAAGCGCATCAAACGCTCTAGCCAGCAGACATTTGAAATCGAGACCTAACGTGGGGCTTTAGCTCAGCTGGAGAGCCTTCAGCCCATAAAAAAGCGCGCCAAGCGCTCTAGCCAGCAGACATATGACATCATACAAAGGCCGAAAAAACCAAAAAGATAGTCCAAACCTAAAAGTGGGGCTTTAGCTCAGCTGGCTAGAGCGCTTCCATGGCATGGAAGAGGCCAGGGGTTCGAATCCCCTAAGCTCCACCAAAAATTTCCAATACTCTTGGGTTGTCGTAGATGATTTAATCAAATAATTTTATGACAAATTTAAACACATCTAAAGAACAAGAACGCGCCGAGCTACATCGCGCCATTTGGCAAATTGCCAACGATCTGCGTGGAGCCGTGGATGGCTGGGATTTCAAGCAATATGTTCTGGGAATGCTTTTTTATCGATTTATAAGCGAAAATCTCACAATCTATATCAATGAAGACGAACGGCGCAACGGTGGCAAAGACTTTGACTATGCAAATCTCTCTGACAAAGAAGCTGAATTTGGACGTGCAGACACAGTGAAAGAAAAAGGATTCTATATTTTACCAAGCGAACTTTTTGTAAATGTCTGCAAACATGCCCGAAACGACGCAAACCTCAATGAAACCCTGGCTGCAGTTTTCCGAAATATCGAAAATTCCGCAAAAGGCACGGAGAGCGAAGCTGATCTCAAGGGCTTATTTGATGATCTTGATGTGAATTCCAATAAATTAGGGAGTACGGTAGAAAATCGCAACAAAAGATTAGCCAAACTCATGGAAGCCATTGGCGGCCTTCGTCTAGGTGAATATACCGATAACACCATAGATGCTTTCGGTGATGCCTATGAGTTTCTTATGACAATGTATGCTTCAACCGCCGGTAAGTCCGGTGGAGAATTTTTCACTCCACAGGAAGTTAGCGAGCTTTTGGCAGAAATTACGACCGTTGGCAAAAAAGAAGTGAATAAGGTTTACGACCCTGCTTGCGGTTCCGGTTCTTTGCTTCTTAAATTCGCCAAAGTACTCGGCAAAGAAAATGTTCGGCAAGGGTTTTTTGGTCAGGAAATCAGCCTCACTATCTACAACCTCTGCCGTATCAATATGTTTCTCCACGACATCAACTACAATCATTTTGATATTGCGCACGGCGATACCCTCACAGACCCGAAACATTGGGACGATGAGCCATTTGACGCAATCGTTTCCAATCCGCCGTATTCCATCAAATGGGAAGGTGACGCAAATCCGCTCCTCATTAATGATCCACGGTTTTCACCGGCCGGAGTATTGGCACCAAAGAGCAAAGCAGACCTTGCGTTTACCATGCACATGCTTTCATGGCTTTCTACAAGCGGAACAGCGGCAATTGTTGAATTTCCAGGTGTTCTCTATCGTGGTGGCGCGGAGCAGAAGATTCGAAAATATCTCATCGACAACAACTACATCGATACAGTGATTCAGCTTCCACCCGATCTGTTTTTTGGCACCACGATTGCCACTTGCATTATAGTGCTTAAAAAGAGCAAGAAAGATAACAAAACATTATTCATTGATGCTTCCGCCGAGTTCGTTCGCGGTGGAAACAAAAATAAGCTCAGCGACGCCAATCGCGCCAAGATTCTGGAAGCGTTTACGCAGCGGAGTGACAATGAATATTTTGCCAAACTCATCGACAATAAAACCATTGAAGAAAATGACTACAATATCGCCGTATCAAGTTATGTTGTTGGGGAAGATACTCGCGAGGTGGTGAATATTACAGAGCTCAACGAAAAAATAGCCAAGATCGTCGCACGTCAAAATGAGCTTCGTACCTCGATTGATGAGATCGTGGCAGATATTGAAGGTAATAATCAAAAAACTCATGAATAACTACAAAGAGGAACTTGAGGCGGTTAAATCTTTCATTAGTTCTTTAGTTAAAGAATCTACTTTGGTTTGGAAAAAATTAAACGACGAAAAATGCGTAAGAACTTTAGCTATTCTTTCCTTTGCAAAAATAGAAGTTTTTTCTTGTTATTGGGCTCTTTATAGTGGAAATAGCGAAAAAAAGAATCAAGAAAAAATCAAATGGAATTATCCACGTCCAGTTGTGCGGGCTCATCAGGCCTCATATGGAGGACATACGAAACATCGCAAAACGACACACTCTTTTCCTCATGGAGGATGCTTCGC
>JACQRJ010000067.1 GCA_016206505.1 Candidatus Peregrinibacteria bacterium
AATAGAAAATAAATATGAAAAAAGATCTTTTTAGTCCCAGCAGATTGGTTTGGCAGAGAAGGATTGATGAGTGGCAAGGTGACATGTCAGAGGGGCAAGCGAATATTGATGGAATGAAGAAAAATGATCCGACTCACGAATTATTCAGGCGAAAGGAAGTGTTGAGTGCGAGAATTTTGCGCAAGGTTGAACAATTGAATGCAAGTGGAGATAAGCTTGAAGCGGGGAAATTAATGCATTTGTTTGATTTACTGAGTGGATACTCTGAGTCTAGAGAGTTTTTGAATGTCGATGGTTCTTTAAGGCATCTTGCCAATTGGATTGTCGCGGTCTTTCGAAAAGAAAATATTGGCTTTGGGGATTTGCGTTGCGTGTATCATATTCTTTCAGTACAGAATAGCCGTGATAGATTGAGCCAACTGAAGCGGATAAAGGAGGTGATTATGAAAGTGTTGGATACTTCTGGGCCGCTGTCAGAAGTACAAAAAGTGGAGTTAAGGGGAGAGATATATCAACTTGTGATGTCAAAGAAGATGAAAAATACGATTTTGAAGATTTCAGCTTTGTCTCAGCCATTATCTGAACTGCAAAAAAATGAATTAAAAAAGGATTTGGATGAGATTGAAGGTGCGATTTTGAATGTGAGTAATTCCTTAGATGCAGAAACTGCCAAAACATCCTTGTCAAAACTCATGGGGGATGATTTTCCTATTGAGGGAGAGATAGATTTGTATAAATTTGTAGGGGCTGATTTTTTTATGCAACAAAGTGTACTTCTTGGGCTGATTGAAAAGATGATTCAGTAATTATCGACGTTGAAGAGCACAGGTGTGCAGCCCGGAGCCTTGGTTTTGGGTTGGATTTTTGCTATAATTAACTTACTTTATGTCCCAGTTTCCTTTAAAAATTTTCTCAGGTTCGTCTCATCCGGCTCTTGCTGCTGCTATTGCGGGTGAGCTTTCTGTCGAGCTTTGTGAGGCTGTGATTTCAAAATTCGCTTGCGGGGAGATTTATGCGAAGCCAAAGGAAACCGTGAGGGGGGCTGATGTTTTTATCATTCAGACTGCAAGTTCAAATGTGAATGAGGATTTGATGGAGCTTTTTATCATGCTGGATAGCATGAAAAGGTCGTTTTCCGGCAGGATTCATGTGGTGATGCCGCATTATGGCTATGCCAGGCAGGATCGCGTGGCGACTCCCAGAGAGCCGATTTCGGCGAAACTGGTGGCGGATTTGATTTCTACGGCGGGAGCAGATCATCTCATTACGATGAAGCTGCATAGCGATCAGGAACAGGGATTTTTTAATTTTCCGGTGGATAATCTCAATGTTGACCATATTTTTGCGGAGTATTTCAAAAAGAAAAATTTGAGCGATTTGGTTATTGTGGCGCCGGACGCGGGAGGGGCGAAGGATGCCAAGAAATTTGCCGATTTGATGGGTGCCGATCTGGCGATTATCAACAAGACGCGTCCGGCGCACAACAAATCCGAAGTAACTCATGTCGTAGGTTATGTTGAGGGAAAAACCTGTCTGATTTTTGACGATATGATCGATACTGCCGGCAGTGTGACTGCGGCTTTTGCCGCTTTGAAATCAAGAGGCGTTAACGATATTTATCTTGCTGCGACTCATGCGGTTTTTTCCGATCCGGCCGTAGAGCGCTTGAGTTCTGCGGGATTCAAGGAAGTCGTTGTGACAGACTCGATTCCTTTGCCTGAAAAGAAACGGTTTGAAGGCTTGAAAGTGCTTTCCGTAGCGCCTTTTTTGGCAAAAATTATTCGCAATGTGCATGAGCAGCATTCTCTTACAATTGTAATGAATTCATAAATTTTTCAATTTCTAAAATAAAAATCATGTTTGAAAAAGACCTGAAACTTGTTTATATCGGCAGCGACCATGCCGGATTTCAAATGAAGGAGCAGTTAAAACCTTATCTTGAAGCCAAAGGTTTTCATGTGACCGATTTGGGAGTTTTCAATGAAGAACCTTCGGATTATCCCGATATCGGTCGCGAAATAGGAGAAAAAGTGATGGAAAACGCGGGATCGTTTGGAATCGCCATTTGCGGTAGTGGAATAGGAATTTGTATGGCGGTGAATAAAGTTGTGGGAGTGCGCGGAGTTTTGGCTGTGGATGAAAAAATGGCTGAGATGTCACGAAAACACAACAATGCCAATGTACTTTGTTTGCAGGGAAGAGAAGCTGATGTTGAGAAAAACAAGCAGATTGTCGATAAATTTTTTGGCACTGAATTTGAAAAAGATCAGGAAAGGCATGTCAGAAGGGTGAAAAAGCTTTCCGAGATGTAGGCATTTTGGGCAAAAACCAAGATTTTATGAAAAATAATTTGAAATTAAAAATTGCACCTTCGATTTTGTCGGCGGATTTTGGGAAATTGAATGAAGAAATTTCTCAAATTGCAGCCGTTTCGGACATTTTGCATATTGATGTGATGGATGGTCATTTTGTGCCGAATATCAGTTTTGGTGCGCCGGTGATGAAGTGTATAAAAACTTTCGTGCCGCTGGATGTGCATTTGATGATCGATATTCCTTCAAAATATGTGGATGATTTTGTGAAAGCCGGTGCTGATCGGATTATTTTTCATGCAGAATCTAAAGATAAGCCGTCTTCTGTCATTGATAAGATCATTTTGCTTGGTGCCAAGCCCGCAATTGCTATCAAGCCGATGACTCCCGTTTCTGCGATAACCGAGTTTTTGCCGATGCTGGATATGGTGCTTGTAATGACGGTTGAGCCTGGATTTGGCGGACAGGCTTTTATGCCGGAAATGATTGAGAAAATTAAAAAACTTCGTGCTTTGGGATTTGATAAGGATATTGGTGTTGATGGCGGAATAAATGCGGAAACTGCAAAAATTTGTCGCGATGCCGGTGCAAATCTGCTCGTGGCGGGAAATTATGTTTTTGGGGCGAAGGATAGGGTAAAAGCGGTGGAGAGTTTGAGATAGGATAGCTATTTCTGTTTGATAATTGTCCCCGGGGATACGTTTTTCAGAGGTTCCTTAGCGGCCTGTGTAACCCGGCTTTTCAACTTGTCAGAGTGATTTGAATGTGGTTTAATTGCATTCCTTTAGGCATTAATATCAAATATGAATGGAGCAGGCCGCGAGGATCCCAAGGGCCCGGTGCAAAGAGTAATTGCTGAGGAGCCGGATAAAGGTCAGTTATCTACGGTTGCTGCAGAGGCAGCGCAGCCAGATAGGGCGCCGGCCTTGATAGCGGTTTCGGAAGTTGTTGCGAAAGGTTTGGCTGAAGCGAGTGATGGTTGTGAATCTTCGGGGTTCAGAGGTTTTGAAACCGTTTTGGGGTCGGAACTTTTGGCTTTGGGAGGAGCAGAACTTGGATATGTCGCCAAGTTTTTTGATAATTTTGCCGAGAAAATGGGGTTTACAGATGCCCCTTTTTTTAAACATGGTCCATGTCTTGAACATTTCAGAAGATCATTTAGCGAATTTCATGTTTATCTGGAAAGGCAAATTGCGCAAATTGAAGAGTTGAGAGGGAGGGCGATTCTTTTTAATGCATTTTCCGATAACTGGCAGAATCTGGTGCAGGAGGCCGCTTATTATGCTTTTTTTGTACATTATGGAGCTACGCGATCGGGAGAAGAGGACGCGGCGGGCAATCCGAGAGATTATATTTATCATCCGATTCGTGCCGCTTTTAAGGTTATGGGGAAGCGTATGTGGTATTTGGCCGAGCCTGAATTTGTCGCAGAAATTTTACATGATACCAGAGAGGACGTGCATAAAGGGATGTTGGCTGTTTTGATGGCTGATGATTATGCTTTGGATGTTTTTGCTTTAAGTTCAAATATTACGCAATTGCATAGGTTTACAAGGGAGGCAAAAAGAACGTGTAAGCCACAAGCGCTGGACTTGCTTGATGAAATGGAAGCACATTTTGATTTGGAGGCCAGTGCTTCGAGAGAAAAGGATTTAAAGGTTTCCGAACTGATTGCTCTTTTGACCAAGACTTCAAGTAATCGTAGTCGGGCTTTTTTGCAAATGGTTGCGGAAATTTTGAAGTATGATAAATCGGGGCGCTTGTTTGAGGCGGCTGTGGCTTTGGATGTATGCAAGGCCTGTGATCGTTTTGATAATTCGGTAAGTTTGTCTCCCGAGGGTTCTTCTGGACAGATAAAAAACGAGACTGCTTATTTGTTTTTGGCCAGAGCTATTGCTTTGCAAGCCTGGAATGAAGTTGATTGGTGGCATGATTATTTAGTGAGGGTAGATCCCGCTGCAAGGAGATGGTTGAGTGATTTGATTCGCAATGAGGCGCAAAGGAGAGAGGAACGTGGGCGGAAAGTTCAAAAAAGAAGCGAAGCGAAAAAGACGGATGGTATCGATTCAAAAGATGGGATGGCATTGCAGTCTGAAGTGCCAGTTGAGTCACCGGCTACGCTTATGGATGATTTTAGAGCTGAATTTTGCTATGAGTTACGCGATTTTCTTTTTCGGAAAAAAATTTGTACTACATTTCGTGAGGGTCTTTTGGTTGAATTTCCCAATCATGTTTTTTCTGAAATGTGTAAAGATAAAAATATTCGTCATGAGCGCTTCGATTATGGAGTTCGTAGAATTTTGAATGGTCTTTTTGAGGATGCTAATGTTAGCGGCAGAATTTTTGATTTACTTTATGGTGCTGTTTTTTTTATCGAGTTTGATAAGCTGCTTATTGATAATTTTTATGCGCGTATTATTAGTGCTTTGGATGTTGCCCTGAAGGACGAGTTGCCTGATGATCCTAGGAGACAAGAGGTTCTCGATGAGAAAGATTTTGGTTTGCAGTTTCGGGCAATAGGGGTGTGTTATGAGGATTTTGATAAAATTAGAGCTAAAGCCTCCAGTCGCAGCCTGGAGAAAACTTTCAGACATTATGTGATTTTTTACCCAATGCGTACCAACAGAGCTCTGTGTGAAGCGGCTGCACAAGTTTTTAAGGCGTTATGTCCGGATGATCTGGATAAGGATCATATGAAACGGCCGGAATTGACTAATGATTTGGGTAAGCGAATCGTGGCTCCGGAAAATCGTTATGGTGTGCCCTTGATTGCCAATGGTAAAAGCAGGAAGTATGGTGTGGTTATTTGGGGTATTTTTAAGCATCAGCGGGATGCAATTGCTACATTTCACGGGGATTATCATTTGGGTAAGTTTGATTTTGGCAATGAAGGTTTGCGCGCTGAAGCAAGGCAGCGTGTGGAAGCTTTTTATCGCAAGGTTGCCCCTGAAGCTGTTCATTTACAGAAGCAATATGCACTGGTTGATCGCTTTGGAGCTGGTGTTGCCGAGGATGCTGAACCTAATGATGTAAGGTTTTGGACGAAATTGGGCTTGGGCGCGGCAAAGGTAGGTAAGTTTCTTGCTGAAATTGCAGGGCGGGGTGATGTGAATGAGGTGTTTTTGAAAAAGCTTAAGGTTGGAAGGTTGCAAATTGATGAGGCCGAAACAATGCGCGGTTTTCTTGATAAGCAGGTTTTGCTTTTGTTTATGTATAAAGAAGAAAGAGAATTTGTTGTAAACGGTAGAAAAATGTCCGCTTTGGTTCCGCGTGAAATGACTGATGAACAAGCTTTGTGTTTTATTTGTCCGGTGATGTGTCTTGGGCGTAAAGTTAACAAGGTCAGTGAGGGAGTTTTTGAAATTGAAGCAGGTCCTTTTAGAAAACCTATTTTTGATAACCAGACGGCTTTTATTGATGTAATGCTGGATGATTACAAACGCGAGTTGATTTCTGATGAGTTGACAGCATGGAGAGATGATAGCGTTAGGAGAGGCAGAAGGTAAATTTTGCTTTGAAATTTTTTTGGAGTATATTTTTGGTTGATGAGAATTCATAGCGGATTGAAGAAGTTGTTCAGAAAAGTGGATGCCACGGAAATTGCTAATCGCGGCGATGATTATTTGGAAGCTTTGAAATTGAACAGGAGCTGTGTAAATGGCGTTTCGGGCCTTGTGGGGCAGAATCGGATTCGTGACTGCATTAAGCGGATTGATACTTTTGAGTGCGAAATGTTGGCGCTTGAGGGGAAAATGGAACGTGTAGCCGAGCGCAGGGAGGATGAGGCTTTAAAATTGCAGGATTATCTGGATGTAAATATGGAAATTTTAGGTGAAAATTTGAGCAGGGAGGAGATGAGGGGGTTTTAGGCCGCAAAATTTTGTGAAAGTTGGAGTGGATGGAGAAATAATTGAAGCTTAATTTTTAACCGGGTAATTTTTTTATTTTGGATTTCTCTTAGACATAAATCAAATGCTTTTTTACAAACTTAAGATACTTTGGTTTTATTGCCGATTTGGAAACCAAGTCCACCTTGATGCCTACGAGATTTTCGATGTCATCAGCCAAATCAACAAATTCCAGGCCGATTGGACCTTCAAATTCAACCATCAAATCGAGATCGCTGTTATTTTTGGCTTCACCTCTTGCATAAGAGCCGAA
>JACQRJ010000010.1 GCA_016206505.1 Candidatus Peregrinibacteria bacterium
ATATTAAAATTGCATAAAAGAGCTGTGGAAAACTTCAAGGATGGGAAAGATACCCGCATAGATGAAGTTGCAGATCAATATCTTAAAGATTGCAGTAAATTAGCCGATAAGATACATAAAGAATTAAGGAAAGATTTATTTTTATAATGGCATAAAACGCATCTCAACGTCTCCGTAGGCAAAGTCAATCTCGACGGGAAGGTGGGGTTTATGCGGAGGGATGATGTGGAGGGGTAGGGGATATGCTAAACCTTTTTCTTCCTCTTTTCATAGCGCTCAAGCACTGCGCGCTGATCTTTGTTGGCAGCCAGAATGGCCGATTTTACAATCTTTTTAAATTTATCCGCCGGTAATTTCATCACATTTGACAGGGTCATAACAATGATTTTAAATCCGCTATAGTATAAGGCATTTTCAGATATTGATCAATTGCATCAATGTCAGAGTGGAAGTTATAACTATTGGTTTTTGCATTGCGCTCAATCAAAAACAGTCGAACCTTTTCTCCGTACATCATTTTAATTGTTTCAGCATTTTTCTTTGCATTGAAAAAAGCTTCTACAAAAATACCTTTGGGGACGGAGCGTCCCTCCTCAAACTCTCGCGCTTTAGTGAACTTCCAGGCAAGTAGAGGGTCCTGATAAACATAAAATATAGACACTGTCCTGCCTCTTTTTATCGATCTACCTACATCCTTATGGACAATATCGAGTTTGGAAAATGTGCCGTCTAAAATGCAACTTTTGCCTTTCGCCAAGACATAATCATAAAGTTTCTCGACACCCAAAGCTGCCGCTCCCTGAACACGATTGGAATTCTTGCCTGTGTATTGCGGAATAATATTTCTAATGTCATCCGCGTCAATTCTCACAACCTGCACACCGCTTTTTCGTATAAAGTTCTTACAAAACTCCGTCTTACCCGCTCCCGGAGATCCTGCCATAAAAATCGAGACCGCATCATTTTGCGATGGACATATGTTATCGTTGGCAAAAGTCTCTATTAGCAAACGCTTATTTTGCTTGATAAATTCTATAGCTTCATGGCTCGATGTTCGCTTCATGGCAGGATTATACTACAAAAAAGTGAGGCGATTACCTGTGATGCGGGGGGGGAAGATGTGGAGGGGTGGTGATTTGACTGCTGAAAAGTTTCCCCGGGGATACTTTGTGGCGCGGGGATACTTTTTTTGCTATTTTGGCGGCATGCGAATTGCCATAATTGCCGATCCTGTAGACGAGCAGAACGCGGGGATCCATTATTACACGAAGTATTTGATTGAGAATTTACTCAAGATTGATCGCGGGAATGAGTATGTTTTGATTCATTGCCGGAAGAATCCGATTTTTGGAAAGTGGATAGCTGAGCGGAAAATGCGGACGGATGCCGGGACTTTTGAGGTGGTGATTCCTTCGATGCGCCGGCTCTTTGGCGGTGCGACATTGCGGAAATTTGCACTTTTGTCTTTCGTTTTTCTCAAATATAAGCCGGACATTGTTTTTGAGCCGGCGCATATCGGGCCTTTCAGTTTTCTCTGGAAATGTAAAAAGGTCGTGGCGATTCAGGATCTGACTCCGATTTTGTTTCCGCAACATCATATTTTTATCAGCAGATTTATTCATAAGCATCTTTTGCCGAGGATTTTTAAGAATGCTGACGGCGTGATTACGCCTTCGGAGTCGACAAAAAGAGATATAGAAAGGCTATATGGAAGGGAGCTTGAGAGGGGAAAAAAATCGAGATTGCCGGCCAGGTGGGGAGAGCAGGGCGAAATGATGCCAGAGCGGAAAGATGGGGGGAGAGCGGGAATGGCACTGGCAGATGGCGGGCGCTCGAAAATTCCGATAAAAGTCATTCCGGATGCGGCGGCGGAATTTTTTAAGCCGGCGGATACGCAAAAAATCGCGGTAGTGAGAGCAAAATTTCAAATAACAAAGCCGTACATTTTGTCTGTCGGCACTTTGGAGCCGCGCAAAAATTTAGAAAAATTGGCGGAAGTTTTTCAAGAGATGAGGCGGGAGGGGCAGGATATTCAATGGGTCGTGGTGGGAGAGAAAGGCTGGTTTTATGACGAGCTGATGCGAAAATTGAGCGGCGGGGCTGCCGAGCGCGGCGGGAATCTTGAAGAAAATATCATTCTCACCGGTTATGTAGCCAACGAAGAGCTTGCCGCTCTTTACTCAGGGGCTTTGTGTCTTGTTTATCCGAGTCTTTATGAAGGATTCGGGCTGCCGGTTTTGGAGGCGATGGCCTGCTTTTGCCCCGTGATTTGTTCAAATAATTCAAGCCTGCCGGAGGTTTGCGGGGACAGTGCCATTATGATTGATCCGCTTTGTAAAGAGGCTTTGAAAACGGCCTTGCGAAGCATTTTAACAAGTGAGAAAATCCGTGCGTCATTAAGGGAAAAGGGCATTTTGCAGGCGGCAAAATTTTCCTGGAAAAAATGTGCGAGGGAGACGCTTACTTTTTTTGAACAATTATGAAAAAACATTATCTGGAACTCGTCTGGATTATTGCAAAAACGGATTTCAAGTTGCGATATAACAATTCGGTGCTGGGCTATTTTTGGAGTTTACTCAAGCCGCTGCTACTTTTTGCGGTTTTGTGGCTGGTTTTTTCGGTTTTTATGGATTTGGGTGTGCCAAATTATCAACTATATCTGTTGTGGGGAATTATTCTCTGGAATTTTTTCGCAGAAGGCACGATGTCCGGAGTACATGCGCTTTCCAGCAAAGCGAATATCATAAAGAAAATTTATTTTCCGCGGATTCTTGTAGTGATCGCTTCGACTTTGACGGCTTTTCTTTCGCTTTTTGTTTCGACATTGGTTTTTTATATTTTCATGCTTTTTTCCGGCGTTCCGCTGACTTATCACGCTTTTACATTTATACCTGTCGTAATGCTGATGTATGGCCTGATTCTCGGCTTTTCGATGTTTCTTTCCGCTTTGCATATTAAATTTCGCGATATAGATCAGATTTGGGAAGTCCTGATTCAGGCGGGTTTTTGGCTTTCACCAATCATTTATCCATTGAGCCGAGTGCCTGAAAATTGGCAAAATTATTTACTGCTAAATCCGATTACCGGAATTATCCAGTATTCCAGAAGGGCGATTATCGAGCACGATTTTCCCGCGATAAAGGGTACTATTTATATTTTGATGTGTACGATTGCGATTTTGATTATCGGCTTTTTTGTTTTCAATAAATTGTCGCCGAAAGCGGCGGAGGAATTGTAAATTTTCAATAATAATTTATGCAGCAGGAAGTGGTCATTACAGCCAAGAATATCGCCAAAAAATTTGTCCTTTATCATGAAAAAAGGAGAACTTTGCGTGAGCATATTTTGTATTTCTGGAAGCCCAATAGAAAAGAAAATTTTTATGCGCTGAAGGATGTGAATTTTGAAGTTAAAAAAGGGGAATTTTTCGGAATTATAGGGCGAAACGGCAGCGGAAAATCGACATTACTAAAAATGATTGCACAGGTTTATGAGCCAACGAGAGGTAAAATAGAGAAAAAAGGCCTGATCTCGCCATTTTTGGAACTGGGGGTGGGTTTCAATGAAGAGCTGACGGCGCGGGAAAATATTTATATGAATGGGACTATTTTGGGCTTAACAAGCGCGCAGATTGACGAGCGGTTTGATCAAATCGTGGATTTTGCGGAACTTTTAAAATTCGTAGATACGAAGCTCAAACATTTTTCTTCGGGGATGCACTTGAGACTGGCTTTTTCGGTCGCCATACAGGCGGATGCGGATATTTTGCTTCTGGATGAGGTTTTGGCGGTGGGCGATGCTTCTTTTCAGCAAAAATGTTTTGAAACTTTCAGGCAATTCAAAAAAGCGGGGAAAACCATTGTTTTTGTAAGTCATGATCTTGGAGCGATGCGGCAGTTTTGCAATCGTGTCATGTATCTGAAAGATGGAAATATTGAGGCGATTGGCGATCCGAATGAGGTGATCGATCGATACCTTTATAGCGACAAACAGATTGCCGACCTCGTGCAGACAGCAAAACATGATGGTGGGAAAAAACCCGTTGAAATCGTGAGTGTTGAATTTATCGATAAATTCGGGCATGAAAACAAGACTTATCTGACCGCTGATCGATTTATTATCAGAGTGCATTATAAAAAAAATGTGCCGATGGTGGAGAAACCGGTCCTTGGAATTGCGATTTATCGTGATGATGGAACACATATTTATGGGACAAATACCGATTTGCAAAATCTGGGACTTGAGCTTGCGGAAAGCGGCGTAATTGAACTTTGCAATCAGAATTTGCCGATTATTCAGGGAAAATTTCTAGTGACATTGGCCTTTCATCACAAAGATGGCACGGTATATGACTGGCAGGATAAAAAGTTCGAGTTTTATGTGCAAAAAGGCAGTAATCACGATGGGCTGGTTGATCTGGATTTTAAATATAAGATTTTATGAAAGTATTAATTACAGGAATTGGCGGCTTTGTGGGGCCATATCTAAAAGATTTGCTGGAGCAAGAAGGGCATGAGGTTTTTGGTTTTGAGCGCAGTTTTCATGAAGATGTTGCAAAAGTTTTTCGCGGTGATCTTTTAAATCCCGAGGAAGTTGAGAACGCAGTTTTGGGTTCTTCGCCGGATGCTATTGTGCATCTGGCCGGATTTAGTTCTCTGAAACAAAGTTTCGAGCAGCCGGAACTATGTTATCGAATCAATGTGGAGGGGACGGAAAATTTATTGAAAGCTTGTGTGAAATTGAGAAAAAAAGTCAAAGTGGTGATAGTGGGCTCTGCCGAAGCGTATGGGAAACCGCAATTTTTGCCGATTACGGAAGATCATCCATTGGCATCGACAAGCCCTTATGGAAAATCCCGGATCGATCAGGAAAAACTTGTTGAAAAATATGCGGATCGTTTGGATATTGTCATGATGCGAAGTTTTAATCATACGGGGCCAACGCAGCCGCCTTTTTTTGCGGTGCCGGATTTTGCAAAACAATTGATCGAGATTGAAAAGGGCTTGTGTGAGCCTGTTTTGCATGTGGGGAATCTTGAAGCTGTGCGCGATTTTAGCGATGTGCGTGATGTGGTGAGGGCTTATAAATTAGCTATCGAGAAGGGTAAATCCGGCGAAACTTATAATGTTTGCAGCGGCAAAGGCTTGAGTATCAAGGAAATTCTTTTGAAGATGATCGCTTTGAGCGGTCTTGAAGTTGAAATTCGCGAGGAAAGCGGGCGTTTTCGACCTTCGGAAATTCCTATTTTGATCGGATCCTGCGATAAGTTCAAGGCGGATACGGGCTTTGTGCCTGAATTATCGTTTGAGAAAACTTTGAGGGATATGCTAGAGTCTTGTCCATGAGCAAATCGGCACTTATCACTGGAATTACCGGACAGGATGGAGCGTATCTGGCGCAATTGCTTCTTCAAAAAGGATACAAGGTTTATGGCATTGTGCGCCGCTTGAGTACCCCAAATTTGTGGCGCTTGAATTATCTGGGGATTGAGAAAGAAGTGAATTTGATCGATGGGGACTTGACGGATCAGCAATCTTTGGCGATTGCTGTCAAATTGTCCGCCCCCGATGAGGTTTATAATCTGGCGGCACAGAGCTTCGTAGGCACTTCCTGGGCTCAGCCGGTTTTGACGTGTGAAGTTGACGGTTTGGGAGTAGTGAAAATTTTGAATTCGGTGCGTGATTTTGCGCCGAAAGCGCGTTTTTATCAGGCTTCAACCAGTGAAATGTACGGAAACAGCCATTTGGATGGAAAACAGGACGAAAAAACTCCTTTGCATCCGCGCAGTCCTTATGCGATTGCAAAGCTTTACGCACATTGGATGACTATCAACTATCGCGAAAGTTACAATATGTTTAATTGCTGCGGAATTTTGTTTAATCATGAATCGTCTTTGAGAGGAATTGAGTTTGTGACACGTAAAATCACTGATGGTGTGGCGCGAATAAAGCTTGGATTGGCGGATAAGCTGGTACTGGGGAATCTGGATTCAAAACGAGATTGGGGTTTTGCGGGAGATTATGTCGAAGCGATGTGGATGATGCTGCAGAAGGATCATCCGGACGATTATGTCGTATCGACAGGTGAAAATCATTCTGTTCGGGAATTTTGCCAGGCGGCCTTTGCGGCTTGTGGAATTGATGATTTTGAGAAATATGTCGTTAGCGATGCGAAGTTTATCAGGCCGGCGGAGCTTGATGAATTATGCGGAGTTTGCAGTAAGGCGACAGAAAAACTTGGATGGAGGCCAAAAGTGCATTTTGAGCAATTGGTGAAAATGATGGTTATAGAGGATTTGAAGCGTTTGTCGATAAGATCACATAAAGATATTTTTCACCATGAGCAAGAAAAAAAAGAAATCGAAAGCAAAGTTGGGCGGGGCTAATGTCAATGTGGCAAATATAATGAGAGGCATAGAAGAAAAAGCCAGAGAAAGAGCTCTTTCCGAAGATGTCAAAAAAGTTTCCGCGATTGATTTGAGGAAAATCACTTTGGATGAAAGCGAGGACGCTTCTTTGCGCAATAATTTTGCAAATGCCGGAAAAGAGGAAGACGTGTTTGAAAATTTGACTTATATTAATCAAAATTATTCGCTGACGGATAGGTATAATTTTGTAACCACTCATCGGAAAGGTTTTGTCGGAAAAATCGTGGGGGGGTTACTTAGTAAGCTTTTTTTGGCGATTAAAATTTTTTTGGACCGAATTGTTGTGGCGCAGGAAATTTTCAATGTGAAAGTTGTGAGACTTTTTAACCGGATATCCAAGGATATTGAAAGGATCGATGAGGCGGAGAAAAATTTTGCTGAAGATATTGAGAGCAGAATTGATGAGAAAATCGATGAGAAATCTGCGGAATTTGCAGAGAAAACTTCCGACTTGGCTGTAAAGATTGATCAGAAATCTGCTGTACTTGAAGAGAAAAATATAAAATTGGCTGCAGAAATCGAAGATCAAAGAGCAACCGACGCAAATCTGGCCAAAAGGCTTGAGGCCCAAGCCAAGCGCAGCGATGTTTTGGAGTCAAAAATTGATGCACAAAGAGTAACCGATGCAGATCTAGCAAAAAGGCTTGAGGCCGAGGCTAAGCGCGGTGATGCTTTTGCAGTGCAGATAACTTCCAACAGGGAGGTTTTTGACAAAAAAATTGAAGATAGTGCACAGCAGATAAAAAAAGAGCTTTTATATCCCAATTTGGATATTGATTATAAACTTTTTGAAGATCGTTTTCGTGGTGATCAAAAAGCCATCTCCGACAGGCAAAAACAATACTTGAGATTCTTTCATGAATGCAAAAATGTGATGGATATTGGTTGCGGCAGAGGAGAGTTTATTGAGCTTTTACATGCAAACGGCATTGGTGCTTTTGGAGTAGAGATAGACTCTGAAATGATAAATGTGTGCAGGGCCAAAAAGCTGAATGTTGCAAATGTTGATGCTGTGGCATATTTACTGGAACAATTTTCGAGAAAAGAACCGGACAAGATCGATGGAATTTTTGCCGCTCAGGTTGTTGAACATTTACATATGGATTATCTTATTCAGCTTATCAAAAATGCTTACAAAGTTCTTTTACCAGGCAAATTCATTGTTCTTGAAACCATAAACATTAAATCACTTTCAACATTTACAAACAGCGTTTATCTTGATCCCACCCATGTCAAACCAATACATCCCGAGACTTTGAAATTCTTACTGGAATCGGTCGGTTTTCAATTTGAGGGATTTATCTTTTCCAGTGATTTTACTGATGAAGAAAAACTAAGGAAGGTCGAGGCAAAAAACATGCAAGATCAAATTTATAATTCAAATGTAAATCTTCTTAATGAGCTTCTATTTGCCCCTCAGGATTATGCAGCAATCGCCCAAAAAATCTAAAACTGTGTTTAAACCCAGGATTGCTTTTGTAATTCCCTGGTTTTCTGAAAATATTTCCGGTGGGGCGGAGGCTGAGGCAAAGGCTTTGATTGAACATTTAAAGCCGTATTTTGAAATCGAAGTTTTGACAACGTGTGTCAAAGATTTTCTGAGTTGCTGGAATGAAAATTTTTGGAAAGAGGGCGAGTATGCAGAAATGGGTGTAAAAATACGCAGATTTACCGTGAGGGAGAGGGACACTTTGGCTTTTGATATTGTGAATGCAAAGTTGATGAATGGGCGCGGCGGCGACTATTCAAAAGAGGGCTCTGCAAACATAAGTCAAAGTGAGGAAGAAACTTATATCGCCGAATCTGTGAGGAGTTTGAGTCTAAATGATTATCTGGAGAAAAATCGTGATTTTTATGAATGGTTTTTGTTTATACCGTATATGTTTGGCACGACTTATGATGGTATCAAAATTGTGAAGGAGAAGGCGGTTTTGATTGCCTGTTTGCATGATGAGAGTTATGCGTATCTGGATATTTATAAAGAAATGATTGGGGAAGCGAGGAAGGTGTTTTTGCATGTGAATGCGGAAAAACGCCTTGCGGAAAGGATTTTTGGTGCGAGTGAAAAATTTGTAATCGTAGGGGAGGGGGTTGATTTTGAAGGCTGTGATGTAGCATGCAATTGCGGGTTGGCGCAAAAGGTTGGTGGCAGCTGGAAGTCAATGGATGGGCGAAAATTTTCCGAAAAATACGGTCTTAAGGATTTCGTACTTTATGCGGGGAGAAAAGATACTACAAAAAATACACCGCAACTCGTGGAGTTTTTTGACAGGTTTGTGAAGGAAACGGGAAGTGAGCTTGAACTTGTTTTAATTGGGCCGGGGGAAATACCGCTGCCTGATAATCCGCAGATTAAAGATTTGGGATTTTTGGATAAAGAAGAGAAATATGCCGCTATGAAGGAGGCCCGATTTCTGTGTAATCCTTCATTGAATGAAAGTTTTTCGATTGTGCTGATGGAAAGCTGGCTTTGCAATAAGCCTGTTCTTGTAAACGGCAATTGTGCCGTGACGAAAGACCATGTATTATCCGCCAATGGAGGGCTTTATTATGAGGATTATTACACTTTTGCCGAATGTATGAAGTATTTGCTGGAGCATCGGGAAGAGGCCGGGATGATGGCAAAAAACGGCAAAGAATATGTTCTTACAAATTTCACCTGGGACAGAGTTGTGCAAAATTATTTAAAAGCTTTGAATGACTAAACCGGCTATTCATCAATTTGCCGCCAATTTATCCTTTGGAGATGCGATTTCCAATGACATGCTGGAGATAAAGGCTGCCCTAATCAGGATGGGATATGAATCGAGAATTTACGCTCAATACATGGATGAGCGCATGTCCAAACATTTCAATCTGTTTAATGAATATGGTGGTGATAAGGAGAATCTTATACTTTTTCATGCTTCGATAGGTGGAGAAGTTTTTGATTTCGTGAAAAATTTGCCGGACAAAAAGATCATGATTTATCACAATATGACACCTCCGGAGTTTTTGGCGGGATATAACGATCATCTTGCGAATCTGCTGACTTCGGGGCCAATGAAAATCAAGGAAATTTTGCCTTATATATCTTATGTGGTGGGGGACAGCGATTTCAACAGAAGAGATATAGTGGATATGGGGTTTGATGAGACAAAAACCGATGTCTTGCCGATTTTTGTGGATTTTCAAAAGTATGACAGGCCGCTGAATGTAAATTTGCAGAGAGATTTGAAGGCAAATGGTATGAAAAACATTCTTTTTGTCGGGCGTTTTGTGCCAAATAAATGCCATGAGGATTTGATTAAGGCTTTTTATATTTATCATCGCCATTTTAATAAAAAATCGCGTTTGATTTTGATCGGGAACAGTGATGGTATGGAAAATTATTATCTGCGTTTGAGAAAACTGGTGAAGATGCTTGAAATAGAGCCTTTTGTGGTTTTTGGCGAGCATGTTGATTTTGATGATCTGGCGACATATTACAAATCGGCAGATCTTTTTCTTTCCATGAGTGAACATGAAGGATTTCTGGTGCCGGTTTTGGAATGTTTTCATTTGGGAATTCCTTTTTTGGCTTATAAGGGCGGCGCTGTAAGTGAAACCATGGGAGGAGGCGGCGTGCTTTTTGAAAAAAAAGATTTTGGTGAACTTGCCAAAATGATGCATCAAATTATCATAGATGAAGCTTTTAAAAAGGAAATTGTGGGTCGTCAAAGAGATCGTGTACATAATTTCCATCGCGGTCATGTGGAGAAGAAACTTGAAGCGGTGATAAGCAAAGTTTTAAACTGAAATTTGTTATGAAAAAAAAATTGGCTTTTGTAATTCAGAGATATGGTGTTGAGATAAACGGCGGCTCGGAATTGCATTGCCGGCAGCTTGTAGAACGGCTTCAAGACAATTTTGAAATCACGGTTTTGACCAATTGTGCGACTGATTATTATTCATGGAAAAATGATTATAAAGCCGGCGAGATAATGGTAAATGGAGTTAAGGTTATTCGTTTTCCTGTCGATTTTAAGAGAGACAAAAGCTCGTTTGATCTGCTTTCGCAAATGGCTTTTGCAAATCCGGAAAATTCGGACATGGGCGAAGAGTGGATGAAGCAACAGGGCCCTTATTCTTCCAAGCTTTTTGAATATATCGATAATCGTCAGGAGGATTATGATTATTTCGTTTTTTTCACTTATCTTTATGCTAATACTTATTTTGGAATGGGCCGTGTAAAAAATCCCGAAAAAATCGTACTTATTCCAACCGCGCATGATGAGCCGCCGATTTACTTAAAGATTTTTGATCGGGTT
The DNA here is from genome assembly GCA_016206505.1 of Candidatus Peregrinibacteria bacterium. GTDB lineage: Bacteria > Patescibacteriota > Gracilibacteria > UBA1369 > LOWO2-01-FULL-3 > JACQRJ01. The sequence continues at coordinate 10,717 of JACQRJ010000010.1, forward strand.
TTTCGCCGTCCTAAAGCCATTATTTACAATACGGAAACTGAGCGGAATTTTATCTGGCGGCGTTTTGAGAACAGAGAAATCGCAAATGTCGTGGCGGGCGTGGGGGTAGAGTTTCCAAAGGATTATCGTCAAAATACTGCTGATTTTAAGCGGAGGCATGGTCTGGATCGCTATGTACTTTATATCGGGCGCATTGATGAATCTAAAGGCTGTGGAGAAATGTTTGAATATTTTTTGAATTATAAAAGTCAAAATCCTTCGGACTTAAAACTTGTTTTGATGGGCAAAGAGGAAATGCCGATACCAGAAAGTGGCGATATTGTTTCGCTGGGTTTTGTGAGCGATGCAGAAAAATTTGATGGCATTTTTGGCGCGAAATTTATGATTGTGCCTTCCTTTTATGAAAGCCTTTCAATTTCTTTGCTTGAAGCTTTTTTGTGCAAAAAAGCGGTTTTGGTGAATGGCAGTTGTGAGGTTTTGAAAAATCATTGTCTATCAAGTGGAGGTGGATTGTGGTTTTCAGATGAAGGTCAGTTTTATGAGGCTTTTGATTATCTTTTGAAGCACGAGCAAGATAGGAAAATGCTTGGCGCAAATGGCTACGAATATGTTTCCAGGCTTTATACTTGGGATAAAATAATAAAAGCTGTTAAGAGAATTTTACCAACGGAAAAAATGAAAAGTCCTTGTACTGAATAGAAGATTATCGACAACAGCTCCTCCGTTATCATAGGCCGTACCAAGTGAATATCCCGATATTCCGGCGTTTAAAACTGCATAATAAGGTTCAGCAGCATCTGTGGTTATATAAAAGACGTATTGTTGCCCCGCTGTGACTTTTTCATTTACAGGAAAACAAAATTCAGAGTAATTGTTTATCGGTACAATGTCTGTTTTTCTCTCTGAAAGCGTAACGATTTTTATTGGTTTTGTTTCACCTAATCGATATAGTTCCAAATGTAAAGGGTCGGTGTCGGGTTTACTTTTGCTGAGATTAACGCAAATTTTATCCAAAGAATCGTTCGAAGGAATGAAGCTTTGTCCCGCCTTTCGGCCATTGCCAATTGCTATGCCGTAACCACTAATCCTGCTGGACTGCTGATCGGTTTCAAAAATGAAAAAATGGCGCCTAAGTATCTTGTCCAGGACATATGTTCTTTCCGGCCTGGTGTCTACCGGTTTGCGGAAATTTAAGGCATCGTAGGAATAAAGCACTTCAACTTTGTAAGCTATATAGATCCTGTTGCCGTTTTGGACTATGCGATAGAAATTATTATTGAGTATTTCGCTATCCTGTGGGATTTCTGGCCGCGCCGTAAATTCAGCCTTTGAAAGTCGTTTTACTGGTGTCTGTGCCATTTCATTGATTGCCAGGAAAAAAATTTCGGTGGCGCCGCCGACTTCATTGAATACGATATAAATCTCTTTGTCTCTCATATTTTTTTTGTTTTCTTTAACCCAATCTACCGAGCTCTGAATTTCTTCGGACCACACGGCATCGATATTGAAAGCGTAATCGATCTTTGCTGAAGCTATTATTGTGAAGACAATCAAGAAACCGATTTTGAGGATTTTCCAAGGGTATTTTTCCAGAATGTAGGAGATAAGATAAGCGAGCGGCAAGGTAATAAAAATCTCCAAAAGATAAAAGCTGCGTTGGCTCCAAAATGGGTTTTGATCAAAATAAATATTTATCGCCAAGATTACACCAAAAAGTAGCGCGCCCATGACTCCGGCATTTAGTCTGGAAATTTTTTGATTGGATTTTTTGTATTGATGCCTAACGTAAAACATGATGCCTATTGCGCCGGCAATTGAAATGATTATTCCAATATTGCTTACCAGAGAGTTGAGAAAAGAGCCAAAATCGTAATATACGGCATCAGTTTTGTGTAGCGCTAAAACTTCTTTTGTGCCGCTATAAAGTTTATGTAAAAAAGGAAATGAGAGGATAGAAGTGATTATCAGGATTTTTAAATATGTAAAAAACAGCCAGGGAATTTTGCTCGATTGCTTTAGAGAAAAGATGAAAAAAATTGTGAGTAGAGCAAAAATGTAAAAGAAAGGATAAAGAAAAACCTGATGGTTGTAGATCGCCACAGTAAGGAAAAGGCTTCCTGCGAGAACTAAAAAAGTCTCCTTTTGAGGCTTTTCTCTAAGTTGATTTTTGAACAGTTCAAAAATAATAAGGAAGAAGCTGAGGTAAAAAAATGTAGCTGAGGCATTGGGGATATATTCACCATACATGAAATGGTGATAAGGGAGGATCGGGAAGAGAAGAAGCGCTGCAATAAGGCCTTTTTTATCCAGGAGAGATTTGGCGATAAAGTAGAATGGGAGAATTGATATAGCTATCAAATATGCCGTTGATATTTGAAAAATTTCAGGATAAGTGAAATTTAAAAGTTGAAGGATGGAGAGGAAGGCGTGGACACCCAGTGCCGGATAGAAAGTTTCCCCCTTGCCGATAATTGTGCTTTTAACAAGGCCGACATGATGGCCCCAGTCGATTCCATAGCCGTAATACCAGGGATAGTGAAGAGCGGGGATGATAATTAATAAAATCGTGGCGAAAAAGATGAAAAATAAAGTTTTGTGCTCTTTGAGAGTTGTAATGACGTTTTGAAAAAGCGATTTTAAGAGTTTTTTATTGGTGAAAATATAGATAAGATTGAAAATGAAAGCGACACCCAAAAATAACAAAGAAATGTTGTAGTTGTTGAAGGCGAATTTTGGAAAAATGAGTAGAAGGAAAATGCTGCTGATGCTTAGGGCAAAAGCAAAAAAGAGTTTTTCAAAATTTTCAAGTGTGTTTTTATGTTTATGCAAAAAAATCAAATAGCCAGGAGTAAAGAGATTTGAATAGACGAGCAGGGTAGCGAGGATGAGGAGAAGATTAAAAAAGTGCGCCATGATTTTGGTATTTGGAAATTTTAATGTTTATGAAAAAGCGTTTGGAACATTTCTTTGAAAGTGATGAAAATAACTTGGGGGCGATGCCCGGTAGCGGCTCCGGCGATTCTTGGATAGTGGGTGACCTCCATCTCTTTGAATTTGGCACCTTTTTTTTGCGTCTTAATAAGAATTTCAGCGTCGATAAAGGAGCTGCGTGAAGTGATTTTTATCCGGTCGATAAATTCCTTTTTTATCACTTTAAAAGAGCAGTTAATGTCTTTGGCCTTGAGTCTAAACATTAACTTGGTCAGCAAGTTGAAAATTTTCGATTGAAATTTGCGATAAAGGCTGTCCTGTCTGTTTTTTCTGATGCCGATTACACCATCGCATTCACTTAAAAAAGGGAGCATTTCTCTGATTTCACCAAAGTCATATTGCAAATCGCTGTCTGTGTAGGCTATCCATTCATAATTGCAATTTTCAAAACCAGTTTTTAAAGCGCCGCCGTAGTCGCGGTTACTTTCGTGATGGATTACGCGGATGCGGGGATTTTGCGCCGCAAGATTGTCGGCGATTTTTGGAGTTTGATCGGTGGAACCGTTATTGATAATCAAAAGTTCGTAATTATCCGCTATTGCTGCAAGAACCGGTAGGATTTTTTGTATGTGAGTTTTCAGATTTTCCTCTTCGTTGTAAGCGGGACAAAAATAAGATATTTCTTTCAGTTTCGGCATGAGTTATTTCATGAAAATAATAGAAACACCCCCTAAAATAGCCAGGCTGCCAATGATTTTCTTCATTGTAAGCGGTTCGCCGATAAAAAAATACGCTCCGATAATTATTATGACATAGCTTAAACTGATGGCCGGATAGGCTTTTGAAATTGGTAATTTTGAAATTACCATCAGCCAGAGAACGGAATTGATGGCATAGAGCGCGATGCCTCCAAGAACATAAGGATTGCTGAAAGTTTTGAGCAAGAAACCGATGTCAAAAATGTTGCCTGAGTTGAATTGCCCAACCATGTTCATGCCTTTTTTCATGGTTATTTGCGAAATGATCGGGAAGATGACGCAAAGGGCCAGTAAAAAGTAGACTTTCATTTTATGCGACTAAAAATTTTTGTAGTAATAATACATTAGCTTCAAACCCGATTCTAGATTATATGCCGGCTTGAAGTCGAGCATTTTTGCAGCTTTGAAGTTGTCGCAATTGACATGGAAAATCTCTTTTTCTACGTAAGGCTTAGCACCAAAATTGATGTCCAGTTTTTTACCGGAAATTTTTTCAAGGATTTCTACGCATTCACTGAGTGAATGTGTCTGATTTTGGCCGATATTGAAAGATTCGTATTGGAAATCATTTTTAAAATAATCAAGCGCTTTGAGATAAGCATTGACGATATCTCTTACATAAGTGAAATTCCACTTTTGCTCTCCGCCGGAAAAATCAACCTTTTTACCTTCCAAAAGAGATTTTATAAGAAAAACCAGCACTTTGTCCTGATCTTTTTCTCCATAGGGGGCAAAAAGCTTCAGATCGATAACTTTCAGAGGGAAATTTGCAGAGTAGAATTTCAAAATTTCATTGAAGGCGACTTTGGAGGCTGCATAAAGATTGTAGGGACTCAGTTCATCGCCTTCTTTGATGGGATGATCCTGCATTTTGTACTCAAAAAAACTACCGGTATTCAGGAAAAAATTCACATTGTTTTTAACAGCAAGTTCGGCCAGAAGGGTAGCGGTTTTTACATTGAAATCGATGGTTTTTTCGATGTCTTCAAGCGTCTGATGAAATTTTACATAATGAACTCCAAGATGAATTACGCAGTCAATTTTATTTTCAATAAAGGGTTTGGCGATTCCCTCCTTGTCGATGTCGTAACTTTTTACTTGCGGTAAAAATTCTTTGATGCGCCAAAGGTCGGAACTTGAACGTTTTAAAATAACAACATCATGTTTTCTTTCCAATAGCTCCTTAAGTAGATGGGAACCTACAAATCCGGTTGCGCCCGTTAAAAGAATCGTTTTAATCATTTGCCTTGAAGATATTTTGCAAAAACAGAGACAGTTCGATCGATTTTTTCTTTATCAATAGCCGGATAAATGCCAATCCAGAAGCTGTTTTCCATAATGTAATCGGTATTTTTCAGATCACCGACAATGCGATATTTTAAATCAGGGTTATTGACAAAATAAGGCTGTTTTATGAGATTTCCGGCAAAAACAAGACGCGAACTTGTTCCGTTTTGATTCATGTAATCGAGCAGATCCGCTCTATCCAATCTTTCGGGATCTTTGATAGTCAGCGTAAAACCAAACCATGAGGGATTAGAATCTTTCGTAGCCTGTGGGAGATAAAAATATTCTTCAAATGCTTTCATTTTTTCATACATGTAAGAGAAATTCTTTTTCCTGATTTTAGTAAATTTATCTAGTTTATCCATCTGGGCGACGCCAATTGCAGCCGTTAAGTCGGTCATTTTCAGATTGTATCCAAGTTCGCCATAAGTAAATTTATGATCGTAGCCTTTTGGAAGCTTACCAAGTTTCCAGCAAAAACGTTTTTCACAGGTATTGTCCTTGCCCGTGGGGCACCAGCAATGTCGCCCCCAATCCCGTATTGAGCGTAAAATTGTATCCAAAACAAGATTATCAGTAAAAATAAAGCCTCCCTCGGCAGTGGTGATCTGATGCGCGGGATAACAGGAAACGGTTGCAATATGACCAAAAGTGCCGGTAAATTTTCCTTTGTATTTTGAGCCAAGCGCATCACAATTGTCCTCGACAAGCCATAAATCGTGCTTGTCGCAAAATTTCTTAACAGCGTCGAGCTCGAAAGGATTACCAAGCGTATGGGCGACCATAACGGCTTTTGTCTTTTTTGAGAGAGCTTTTTGCATTTCCTTTACATCAATCTCTTTGGTCATTAAATCAACATCGACAAAAACCGGTATACAACGATTTGTGATTATGGGATTTACTGTCGTGGGGAAGCCCGCTGCTACAGTAATCACCTCGTCTCCCTCCTTGATTTGCTTTTTGCCAAGCCTTCTGGAACAAAGTGCGGAAAAAGCCAGTAAATTAGCCGAAGAGCCCGAATTGCAACTAACCACGTATTTGACTCCCAAATATTTTTTAATCTTCTCCTCAAATTCCAAAACCCAGCGCCCATCTGTCCACCAACCTTCCATGGCCGCCTCTACAAGATTTTCCAATTCATGGTGGTCGTAAACTTTACCGGCTGCGGGTGAAATACTCGGCATTTTAATCGGATATTTTTTCAAATAATCCGCAACGAATTTTTTTATTTCTTCCTTCATTTTTTCTATTTTTTAGCCGTGCCTTAATGACCAGTCATAGGGAATGTCTTTTGTGAATGGATCGATGCGCAGGATTTCCGTAGGGTCGTGTGGCAATGTGGCGCAATTTGCGACAATGGCTGTTTTATCACCAATAACTTTAAATCCATTTGTGACGCCTTGCGGGATGGTGATTCTTTCATATTTGTTTTCACCGGTGAAGATTTCCATAAAATTTCCTTTCGTTGGAGAATCCTCACGATTGTCATAACAAACAAGCTTGATCATTCCGGATATTACGGCGTAGTTCAGGGTCATTTGTGTATGGATATGCCAGGCTTTGATCACACCCGGATAAGCGGTGGAAAAATAAATTTCTCCAAATTGTTGAAAATCCGGATCGTCATTGCGTAACATGTGCATCACCATTCCGCGTTCGTCGGGAATTTTTTTCAATGGCTTAATTATAACGCCTTCGATTGGTCCGGGTTGCATATTATTTCCAGGTTAAATTTGGAGTTAATTTATCTTCGTTTATGAGTTGCTTGAGGCGCTCGATACGGACATAGCGCGGACCTTTGAAATCGGACGCATCGAGTCCGTGACCTTTGAAACGCTCGGCAATCTGGCTGGCGCCTTTTTGCAGATTCCATTGCGGCTTAAAAGATGGGAGAACTTTTTGGATTTTTTCAAAACTGACACAATAGTCTCTTTTATCGGGGCTAGTCTGTTCGCCAAAAGTAACTTCACATGAAGGAAGAATTTCGTGAACCGCCTCTGCGATGCTTTTGACCTGATAATTGCCATCGGAATTGCCAACATTGAAAGCCTGATCGTGAATTTTTTCGCGCGGAGCTTTTAGAGTCTCGATAATCGCCTGGCAAACGTCATCAACATGTACCAATGGACGCCAGGGCGTGCCATCGGAAAGAATAACAATTTTGTCAGTGGTGAGGGCGGAACCTACGAGATTGTTTAATACGAGATCAAAACGCAAAGCGGGCGAATCGCCGTAAATGGTGGCATTTCTTAAATATACCGGACTGAAATTTTCATCTGCAAGGGGCGCGAGTCCAAGTTCGGAATTTATCTTTGATTTTGCATAGGCGGTAAGGGGATTGAGCTCTGATTCTTCAGTGGCTTTTTCTCCCTGACTAATACCGTAAACACTGCAGGAAGATGAAAAAATAAAACGTTTTACTTTGGCTTCTTTGGCTCTGCGTGCCAGCTCTACAGTGCCTTTGTAATTTATTTCTTCGGTGAGAGCCTGATCCAATTCGCCCATGGGATCGTTGGAGAGTCCGGCAAGGTGAACTATCGCATCAAAGCCTTTTAAATCTTCACTGGTGAGGTCGCGGAAATCTTTTTTTTCGCTATCAATCCACTGCGCTGCATCATCAGAGGCATACCAGCCGAGGTCGATACCTTTTGCTTCGTAGCCGTTTTCCTCTAATTTTGGCATTAAGACTGCGCCAATGTAACCAAGTGATCCGGTAACAAGAATTTTCATTTTTAAATGGTTAGGGTCTATTTTGTTTGCAATTTTAAGATTTCAGCTTTTTTCGCTTTAATGCCTGCCTTTTCGCGCCTGATTAAAGCATTTATTCCGTTTTGCCAGATTTTCCATGGAGCGCCATTTTTCCAAAGCTCGTTCAAAGTCTCCACGTCCTGATACGTATCCATTGCATGCC
>JACQRJ010000012.1 GCA_016206505.1 Candidatus Peregrinibacteria bacterium
AGCGTCATAGATATTTGACCATCGTAATGGGAAAAACTAAACGATATATGTTTAATAATTTAAGACGCTATGTATAGATAATGTATCAGAATTTCTTACAATATTATTCTTAACATTTTCTCAATGAATCCAAAATCACTGAAAGAAGCTCTTCTTTTCGGCGCCGTGCTTTTTGCGGCGTTTGGAGTGCTTTACTACCTCAATGGCACGCAAAATCTGACGAACAGCCTGATGACGAACGTTACAGGATCAACGGCGGAAAATCAGATTTTAAGTATTTCGCTTGATAAGGAAAATGTGGAACTTGAATCAGGAGAATCCTACACATTTACGGCCTATGGAGAATTTTCAACAATGACGATACCTGTCAAAGTGGATTGGAACTTGAGCGATAAAGCCATTGCTTCACTCGGATGCGAAGGAAAAACAACAGATACATGCAAGGCAACGGCAAAGAAAAAGGAAGGATCGACGACACTTACGATTCAAACTTCGCGGGATGGAAATATTTTTACGGACAGCGCTTCGATCAAAGTTTCAGCTCCTCTGAAAAATAATTTCAAGGATAATCTTCCAAGTTGGGCGCAGAAAGGTATTCTCAAACTCAATCAGATGGGAATTATTCAGGGATACTCTGATGGAAATTTCGGTTCCGCCGACCCGCTGACTCGCGCGCAGATTGTGACACTGTTGAGCCGACTGCTCGAAAAAGATGGTCTCAATGACGCGACAGTAACAGAAGGAAAAAATTGTAAAATTTTTGATGATGTAAATGAAAAACATTTCGCCTATAAACCCATTTGTTACGGTTTTTATGCCGGTTGGCTTGATGTGAGCAAAGGTAAATTTAAACCAGACGAAAAGGCGCCGAGGGGACTTACAAGCGATTTCGTGAATAAGTCGATTGGGAAAAAACTCAAATCCGCTCTTTCAAAAACGACTTCTAAAAAAGCAATATTTGAAGACGTGCCACAGACGCACGAATTTTACGAAGCTGTGAGCGCCATGTCCGATTTGGGTGTTATGACGGGATATGAAAGTGGCACATTCGGTCCTGATAACGCGCTGAACAGAGCCGAAGCGGCTGTTGTTTTATCCCGTGTCAATGATCTCATTATAAATGCCGGTCTCGTGGACGTTTCCGCTACCTCAACATCTTCCAGCGAAACCTCCAATACAACAACTACTGCGACAACGAGCTCGACAAATGATCTTCTGACGACCTGTGAAAATGAAACCAGTGTGCGTTCTGCTCTTGCCGGCGTTTTAAAAGATAATCTTGCGAAATTTGAATTGCGAAAAGTAAATTCGCAGGTTTTGTCGGATCAATTGTCGGAAGGCACACTGAAAATGACACTTGCCGACACAAACGGAAAACTCATCGACCGAGATCTCAAGGTAACGCCAAATGTTTTGCGTCGAGCCGGAGTAACCACGGGTATTATTCGAAATTCAAAGAGTGGAAATAGTTACGAAACAACGCCTTTAACGCCGGAAAATGGTTATATCGTTGATTGTGACGAGAATCAGCCTACTTGCGGGGCCATTACTGTTCTCGATGATGAAAAAAAACAAATTGAGGCAAGTTTCATGGATAAAGAAACCGGCTACAGTTTTATTGAACCTGCCGACAATCTCTTGCAGGTTTCTGGAGGAAGCGCGAGTCAAATAACGGCTGCCGCGGGTTGTCATCTTCTTTATAATGCCAAAGACCACAAAGATATACTTGGCGGTTTAGCTGAAGAAACCCAGGGATCGGCATCGGCTGAAACTGCGGCATCGACTAAAAATGCAACCTTAACTGAAAATACAGCATTGACTGGAAATTCAGCATTGCCTGAAAATGCGACATCGATATGGGATGTAAAAAAACTTTTTGGAAAATTTATAGAACCCTCGTATGCTCAAACGACTATCACTCCGCGAAAAATATCCATTATGCTCGATTCGGATGCGACTTTTTATGCGATCAATCGACGGACGGTGTGGGCGAGGCAGGAATCGATTTTGAGAGGAGTGAATCTTATATATGGCTTAGTCGAGCCACTCGGAAATGGAAATTTCATCGTGACATTTCCAATAGAAGGACAGGAAACATGGCTTCCTGGCTATGGTCCGACGACAACGGATACGGACGCTTTAACCGCGGAAATCAATGATTCGGACTATTACATGATCAACCATCCAAGATATCAGGATAATGAAATCAGTTTTTTCTTCATCGGTTATGATATTGCTGGAGGTTTGGCAGGTCAGGCTGGAGGTATAGGTTCATTTTGTACGTCGAGTAAGTATGATAAAAATCACGCTTATGGCCAACAAGTGGCTGACACAAGCGATGGATATGCATTTTCAACGCTCTACGGCCGAACGATTGTCATGGCTCACGAAATCGGACATCTGCTCAATGCGACTCACGGCAATGGCATCGCGAATACATGCGGACAAGGTCTTTGGACTAATTCATGCGGTTCGACTTTGATGAAAAGTGGAGCAGCCGGAGGCGCCGCGCCTGATAATCGCATGTCTTTTTTCTCGCCGACCAACAGCACTCGCGTCGACAATTGTGTCGAAGCCGAATTCTAGGATTTGTTCACATAAAAATTAAGCAAGGTTTCCCGCCATTGAACGAAGTGAATTAGCGTGCGGTATCTACGATTTTGTCATGAAGGTTTTCTAGTTTATAAAGACTCATAAATATGCGATTCATTACGCCGGTCGTGACGATTCGCGATGTAAAACTTGGGGGTAATTTTCCCATCGTCATTCAGTCGATGACGAATACGGACACGGTTGATGCTAAAAAAACAGCTGCGCAGTGTATGGAACTTGCGGACGCCGGTTCTGAAATTGTTCGAGTTACGGTCAATGACGAATCAGCGGCGAAGGCAATATCGGAACTTCGAAAGCGGCTTGATGATGCGGGATATGAAAAACTTCCCATTGTCGGAGATTTTCACTTTAACGGTCATTTATTGCTCGGAAAATATTCAAAATGCGCGTCAACGCTCGACAAGTATCGCGTCAATCCAGGCAATGTCGGCTATGGCGATAAGCACGATTACAATATTGTAACGATGATTAAAATCGCTGTGAAATATAATAAACCCGTTCGAATCGGCGTCAATTGGGGTTCTCTCGATCGTGAGCTCTTGACGGACATGATGAACGCGAACGCGAGGCGTGAAGCGCCAAAATCATATAAAGAAGTCCTCATTGACGCCATGGTGGAAAGCGCTCTTCGTTCAGCGCGGCTAGCTGAGGAAAATGGTTTGGCGCGAGACAAAATTGTTTTAAGCGTAAAAATGTCGATGGTAAATGACGTTGTGCAAGCTTACGAACTTTTAGCGAAGAGAATGAAGAAAGGAACCTCTGGAAAATTGGTTTCATCACGAAACATGCAGTCAAAAGGGTATTTTTCAGAGACTCCTCAGCATCCCTATGCGATACACCTCGGACTTACCGAGGCAGGATCGGCGCTGAAAGGAGCCATTGCTTCCACCGCGGCGCTTTCAATACTTTTACGGCAGGGCATTGGCGACACGATTCGTATTTCGCTCACGCCGGGTCATGGACATCCGAGAACCGAGGAAGTGGAAGTCTGCAAAATGCTACTGCAATCGCTCGATTTACGCTATTTCAGGCCGACAGTTACGAGCTGCCCCGGCTGCGGAAGGACTGACAATGATTTGTTTCAAAAACTGGCAATCAAGATAAATGAGCACGTCGAACAAAAGATGTTTGAGTGGGTGAAAAAGTATCCCCGAGTGAGGCAGATGACTATTGCGGTTATGGGCTGCGTGGTGAATGGCCCTGGTGAATCCATGCATGCCGATATTGGCATCAGTTTGCCGGGAAAAGGAGAGCAACCCGTCGCGCAAGTTTTTCAAAAAGGAAAATATTTCACGACATTAAAAGGTAATAAGATTACCGATCAGTTTATACAACTTCTTGAAAGATATATCCGTACCCATTTTTAAAATGTTCCTTATAAAAGCGAAGAAGATTGAAGCTTCCTCGCGAGTAAAATATTTTTCGTTCCGCAAGACATGCAGCTGCCGCAAGCCTTTATTTGGCGGGTGAGGACACGAACTTTGACTTGTGCCGTAAATTCAATACCCTCGGAAGTATACACAATTTTGTCAACAATACACGATGCTTGCAAACTTCCTGACTCTAATCCAAAAAGCACTTTGAGGCCATTTTGCAAAGCAAAAAAATGTTTAAGCCGTAAAAATTCTTGGATAATATCATCCGTCGGATATTTTTGAAGAAAATCTTCCGGCGACGCATCCATTATTTCCGTCGATAAACGGCCTCGAGCCCAAAATCCAAGAAGCGACGGATCTCCAACCGAACCACCGCAGGTTTTTTTATGAAGTCCATACTCTATTACTCGGTCTTCCTTATCCAAGATGAGTCGCAAAACTTCGGTAACATCATTGCAAGGCATAAATCTAAGGAGAGGTTTTAGAAGACTGAAGAAAAAGTGCTTACTATTGCAATTGCAAATTTCGTGACGAAACCATATTTTTCAGGGGTTCCTTTACGCGAATAGCTTCTAACCTCGGGCTTCGAGGTAATTTTTTTCTATCTGTTCCCAATTCACCACGTTCCACCATGCGCTGACATAATCAGCCCTTCGATTTTGATAAAGCAGATAGTAGGCATGCTCCCAGACATCAATTCCAAGAATCGGCTTCAAGCCTTCCGAAAGAGGAGTATCTTGATTCGCGGTACTTAGAATTTCCAGTTTGCCTGTTTCGTCGACAACAAGCCATGCCCAGCCACTGCCAAATCGATTCAGCGCCGCGTCATTCAATTTTTTTTGAAAAACGTCAAAAGAACCAAAAGTTTGATGAAGACTCACGGCAAGCGTTCCTTTCGGTTCGCCGCCGCCGCCATTTTGAGGAGAAGCCATCATATTCCAGAAAAGAGAATGGTTACAATGTCCGCCTCCATTATTGCGGACGACCATGCGAACATTTTCAGGAACATCATTCAAATTCATAAGAATTTTTTCAATGGTTTCATTTTCAAGACCTGTGGCGCTGAGCGCGGCATTAATTTTATCAATGTACGCTTGATGGTGTTTCGCGTGATGAATTTCCATTGTTTTCGCGTCAATGAAAGGTTCCAGCGCATTATATGCGAAAGAAAGATTTGGAAGAGTATATGCCATTGGATGTCTGGGTTACATGCTGAAGATGTCTCTACTATATACCCGAAACAGACTTCAGGGCAATTTATAATTTTTTTAGAAATATTTAATGTTTTAGG
>JACQRJ010000013.1 GCA_016206505.1 Candidatus Peregrinibacteria bacterium
CGGTTTTGTCTGCGGTTTTGTCTGCGGTTTTGTCTGCGGTTTTGTCTGCGGTTTTGTCTGCGGTTTTGTCTGCGGTTTTGTCTGCGGTTTTGTCTGCGGTTTTGTCTGCGTCTACCGTTGCTTTGGCCGTTGCAGCTCTGTGTATCATCAAAACTGCGTCCTGATTGATCACGTTTTTTGAAGGCCCGAATTCACCAGTCGGTTTGCCGCTTTTGTCGCTGAATCCTTTTACTATGCCGGCTTTTTGAGCTGCTTCGATGTAGACGTAGTACCATTTTGTGGATTCAACGTCTTTAAATGTGCCTTTTTTTGGAGCGTCAACCTTTATTTTATTTGCCAGTACGAGAATTTTGGCCACTTCGGCTCTGTTTATCTGGCTGCTTGGGCGGAAGGTGTAAAGTAATTTTCCGTCTTTGTCCTTGTCTCCTTCAACAATGCCCATTTCTGTCGCAGCTTCGATATATCCATAGGCTTTATGGCTTTTTTTCACGTCTTTGTAAGTGGGAGTTTCTTTATCCAAAGGTTCAACGTCCATGCTCATCATCAGCCACATAATGACATCCGATCTTTTTGCGGAAACGGCAGCATCCAAACTGCTTTCTGTTAAAATTCCTTCTTTTGTGAAGGCGTTGACGGCATCTTTTGCATAGTCGTCAACTTCGGTGAAATCTGCATAGGCAACAACGCTTCCCAGGGCGAGCAATGTTGTCGTCAGCACGGCCAGAAAAATTTTTGTCTTCATATTTTTTTGGTTTAAAAAATTAGACATTGGAAATATTACGCGGAGGGGTTTTTACAATCAATTGACTGCGTTAAATGCTATTGTACTACTGTGTCGATGTCCTCGCCGATTTTTATTTCGATGGCAGATTGGGCGCTGTAACCGAGCGAGTCGATGATTTTCGCCACTATCAAATGTTTTGAGCCAGGTTTGAGGAATTTTGAAATGTTAATGTGGCCTTTGTATGGCGAGGTTTTGCTTGAAAATTCTTTTTGATCATCGAGATAAAATTCAACTTCGGCAATGCCGTTTTTTGCTTTGAGATCGACTTCTATTGTGATATTGCCCGTGGAGAGTATGGCCTGTGGGGCGGGAGCGGTGATTGTAATGGCGGGCGCATTGGCTGCGGTTTCCGGAGTATGAATGTTGTCGTATTCGGCGGGTGGAGTGCCGATGCGTACCATTCCTTCTTCAAAAGTTTCGCTATTATCTTTGTAGTAGGCCTTGACTTCGTTGGTCCAGTTTAACATGTCGGCGATGTCCTGATAGTTTTGATAAACTACCGTTTCGATGGCATCCTGTGGAGTGTATTCGGTTGCCAGCAGTCCGGAAATTTTATCGATTTTTACTTCAAAGAAGATGTTTTCAACTTCGGTTGGAACCGAGAAGCTGGGGAAAACTTCGGTAACGATCATGGATTTTGGCGTGAGGCTGCTCGGAAGTAGGCCTGAAGCTTTGCCGATTTCTATGTGTTCTATGCCTTTCGGTTCAGGGAACGGTTCGGCTGCTTTGCCGCTCAAGGCTTTGCTCATTACGGCATTGAAAATTGGAGCGCCGGAATCATAGCCGTCGGCGTTGAAATTCATACCGGAGCCATCTGTATTTCCGATCCAAACACCGGTGACGATTGTCGGTGTGTAGCCAATTGTCCAGCCATCGCTGGGGCGGACTGCGGAAGTGCCGGCGGTTTTTTTATTCTCTTTGGTGCTGGTTCCGGTTTTGGCGGCGTTTACCTGATCCGGGATAAAGAGTCGCGGACCGATGGAAACCGATTGATCCGACAAAATACTGTTAATCAGGAAGGCGATTTGTGGATCGATAACTTCTTCAAATTCTTTTTGCTTCCATTCTTCCAAAATGTCGCCGTTGGCGTTTTCAACTTTTAAAATCGCCGTAAGTTCGGGCTTTTTGCCGCTGTTTGCAAAAGTTCCGTAGGCCGTGACCATTTCAATAAGCGGAACTTCGCCGGCACCGAGAGCAAGGGGATAGCCGTAACTGTGCGCTTTGTCGAGCGACTTGATGCCCATTTTTGCCGCAAGATTAATGATCGGATCTTGCTGGCCGGCCAAAAAATAAGCTTTGATTGCGGGAATATTTCGTGATTGCCCCAAAGCCTGGCGAATGGTCATTTGGCCCCGCCATTTGCCATCGAAATCCAGCGGTTTGTCATTGCCGATTTTGGTCGGTATGTCATAGACTACACTGCCCGGTCCATAGCCGTTGTAGAAAGCTTGGGCATAGACAATTGGCTTGAAAGAGGAGCCTGGTTGCCTTGGTCGCAGCGCGACGTTTACATTGCCGTCGATTTCTTCATTGAAATAATCGCGGGAGCCGACCATGGTTAAGATTTCGCCGGTTTTGGTGTTGATGGTCATGATAGCGACATTGTTTGCATTGAAACGTGTGGCATTGCTCGCGCCGTATTCTGCGGCAATTTTCTCCGAATATTGCTGCAAAGTTGGATCGATTGTTGTGTAGACCTTTAATCCGCCCTGCTCCACTACGTCTTTGCCGTAGCGTTCTTCCAAAAGCTGTTTTACGTAGAGTGTGAAGTGCGGGCTTTCAATAGGTTCGCGATAATTGTTGAATTCTGTTTTTTGCAATTCGTCCAAAGCGCCTTGTCTCTCTTCTTTTGTGATGCTACTAAGCTCATGCATGCGTTTCAGGACGAGATCTGTGCGTCCCTGAATATAGATTTTTTTGCCATTGTTAAGATCGACGTATTTTCCGATTAAGCCACGGATGTATTCTTCGGTTAAAAGGTCTTTTTCGCTTTCAATGTTGCGGTAAAAAAGTTCGTCTTCGGTAAATTCTTTCAATAAATGTGAATATTTGTTGTCGCCATAAGGATTGTAACGGCTGGGGGCTTGCGGCAATGCCGCCAGGATTGAGCTTTCGCCAAGAGTTAATTCTCCGCAATTTTTGCCAAAATAGACCTCGGAGGCTTTTTCGCAGCCATAGGCATTATTGCCGTAGGGGATCCTGTTTAAATAGAGTCCGAGAATTTCTTCTTTGTTGTAGGCTTTTTCCAATCTGATTGCGAGTATCAGTTCTTTTACTTTGCGGACATAACTTCTTTCTGAAGAGAGGAAGGTGTTTTTAACGTATTGTTGAGTAATCGTAGAGCCTCCTCGCGGCGCTCCGATGCCAAAAAGTGCGTTTAATCCCGCTTTACCGATGGCCCAGATGTCAAACCCCCCATGTTCCCAAAAGGTGTCGTCTTCGATGGCAACGGTGGCATCGATCAAAGCGGGGGTAATTTTTGCATATTCAATATACTCGCGATTTTCTTCTCCATGAATTGTATAAAGAAGGTTGCCTTTACGGTCGAAAATTTGCGTAGATTGGGCTGCAGTGAGATTTTCCAGGTCATTTACATCAGGCAGGCCGATGGAAAGAATCGTGATTAGGCCTGTTGTCGCAATCAGGCCTAAAAGAAAAAGTCCAATGAATCCCGTGATGCCCCAAAAAACAATTTTTTTGAAGGTTCTTTCTTCTTTGCTTGGGAAATATCGCTTAAGATTTTTCAGTTTTTCTAAATGTTGTATCATCAACGGGATGATAGCCTAAAGCACGCTTTTGGTAAAGATGGCCAGCGAGCACTGCTTTCCGAATCTTTCAAGAAAGTCTGTTTCTATCAAGCGGAATTTGGATGAAGTCGTTGCGTAAAGGCTGATGGTGCCGATGTTTTTTTCACCAATTATCAGAGGGATTAAAACCAGGCTGGTAAAATGATGTTTTTTCACCAGATTTATACTCTGGTGCTTTTTGTTTGAATTTAAGTCCTGAATTATCAGTGGCCTTTTTAATTTAAATGCGTCCTGTGCGAGGCTGTTTTCATAGGCAATTTTGTTTTTATTATGCCATTCTCCATTAAGTCCTATCAGTGCTTTTAGGCGGAGCGTTTTGCTTTTTTCTTCAAAAATTCTTAAAACCGCCGCGTCGCATTTTGTGAGCATGCAGGCTGCAGCAACGATTAACTGGCTCAGTTCTTGCAGTCCTGTAGGCGAAACTGCGCTGTCGGTGATTTCGTAAAGATAGTCGGATTCGCGCTTTTGCAAGCCGAGTTCTTTGTAAGCGTCCTGTATGGCTTCGAAGCGTTTTTGCAATTCCAGATCGAATTTTTTTTGCTGGGTTATGTCGCGGTAAAAAATCAGATAGCCCTTGAAATTGCTTTTTTCATCGGTTACGCGGCTAATTGAAATTGACACATCGATGATTTCCTTATTTTTGTTTATGCGCCGCCCTTCGTAATTTTTTATCACTCCTTTTGTTTCGACTTCCTGCCTTATGCGGAAATTCTCCTCACTTTCAGATTCAGGGATAATGATATCTATTTTATTGTTTAAAATCTCTTTTTCCTTATAACCAAATAGCCTACTTGCACCATTATTCCACATTTTGATACGGCGCTTTTTATCCAGAACCACCATGGCTTCAGTTGAGTGGCGGATAATTTGTTCCGCGATTTTGTCGCGGCTTTTTAATTTCTTGAATTTGGTGAGGTTAGTGAGGATTGCGATGCTGCCGCCGTTTGATGTCGTTGCTGCACTCACCAAAATGGGAATTTTCTTATTGGTTTTTGTGATTAAAGTTGCTTCGTATTGAGAAGAGACGCCTATTTCACGGAGATGATTTTGTGCAAGAACGGTTTTTTTGTCTTCCCTGCTGAAACAGCCTTCAATTGATTTGCCAACGATTTCCGACAAACTGTAGCCGGAAAGTTTTTCAAAAAGGGGATTGACGTAGACGGTGTTTTGATTTGCGTCACCAACCCATAGTCCTTCATTCAGAGATTCGGCGATTTTTACCGAATGGACTATCTCATCCTGAATTCGCGGCTCTACATGGGTGAGGAAGGGCTGAATGTTTTTGTGAATCCTTAAAATAGTCTCTGGTGTCATGCCCGACAAATTTAAAAGACTAGCCCGACTGAATAATCCTGCCAGTTGGTGCAAATGTCAATAGCTTGATGTCAAATGTGGTTGACGCGGAAAGGAGAGCCTATATTTTTCTCGTTGCTCAGGACGCCGCCGCCAAGCGGGCGGCTTTATTCGCAATTCGAAAAATATAGGCTCTCCTTTCCGCGTCCCCCTTTGCTTATCTCCCGCGGATAGTGCCTCCGAGGCTTTCCAGATTTTTGAAGATTTTATTCTGTGCAGTTGTCATTTCTTCATCAGTCAAAGTTCTGTCTTGTGCTTGCAAAGTTATAGAAAAGGCTACCGCCTTTTTACCTTTTTCAATTTTTTCTCCTTCATAAATGTCAAAAAGCATTGTACCGGCGATCAATTCTTTGTCTGCATCCAGGATGGTTTTTTGAATGGTTTCAATCTCAGTGGTCCCATCTATCAGTACAGAGATGTCGATGATGATGTTTGGAAATTTTGGAATCGGTGTGAATTTGCGAAAATCTGTTTCGATTTTGAAGGCTTCTGTTAAATTGACGGAAAAAATGGCTATGGAGTAATTTTCAAGGTCGTAGTTTTTGGCGACTAAAGGGTGTAACGTGAAGCAAAGGCCGATAGTTTGAGCGTTTTGATCAATTGCGGAAATGGCTTTTATTGGGTGGGCATAAGTTTTATTTTTTACGCCTTTGGTAAATTTTATATGTTTTAAATTGAATTTATCGAAAATAGCTTCAAGTACTCCTTTTGCTTCATAAAAAACGGAATCGGTTTTGCCTTTTTTGACTATTATTCCGGTAACGCGTTTTTCTTCCAGCGGAAAATATTGCCCGATTTCTTTATAAGTGTGGCCGATTTCATATAATTTGAAGTTGTCAAAATTATGTGCGTTGAGCTGAGCATTTTTGAGCAGATTTGGCGACATTGTTGTACGCAAGTGCGTTTGATCTTCGGAAAGATAATTTTCAATTTTCAAGTGGCCTTCTTCGTCAATCAGGCATTTTTCAAAATCAGATTTGCTGTAAAAAGAATAATTCATGACTTCATCGAAGCCGAGGCCGTATGACAAAAGTTCGCGTAGGCGATGTTTTTTGAAACGCTCTGTATTGTCCATGGGTAGCCGGATCGGAAGGCTTGGCAAGTCTGCTGGAATATTTTCATAGCCGTAAATGCGGGCGATTTCTTCGATGAGATCGTCTTCGATGGTGATGTCTTTGGTGGCGCGGTGGGAGGGAACTTGCACTTTTAAAAACCGTTGAAAATCGTGTACCGCTATGTCGTATTCGTCGCTTCCTTGCGCTTTGAATCCCAGTTTTTCCAAAATTTCGATCATTTCTTCCGGTGAAATATCGATGCCGATTTTTGAAGCCGCTTTTTGGGTATCCAGTTCGATGGTTCTCGGGTAGGGCTTGAAGATTTCCGGACGTTTTGGATCTTTGATGTCGGTCATCGGGCCGCCGATTTGAGCGTTCGGACAAAGTTGCAATATTAATTCTGCGGCTTTGAGGATTGCTGTTTCCGCCAGATTTGGATCGAGTGCTTTTTCAAACCTCTGAACGGCGTCGGTACGGATGTTTAATTTTGCCGCCGTGCGGCGCAGGCGGGAAGGATGCCAGTTTGCCGCTTCGAGAATAACGCTTGTAGTTTCGGCTTTTATTTCGCTACTTTGTCCACCCATAATTCCGCCGAGGCCGATGGCGTTTTTATGATCGGCGACAACTACCATTTCTGATGTCAGTTCGCGTTTTTTGCCGTCAAGTGTAGTCAAAATTTCGCCTTTTTTTGCAGGGCGGATTATGAAGCCGCCATCAATTAAACTTTTGTCGAAGGCGTGCATCGGGTGGCCAAGTTCCGTCATGACGTAATTGGTGACATCGACGATGTTGTTGTGCGTGCCATGTCCGGTGTTTTTTAATCTTCTTTTGAGCCAGACCGGAGACTCTTCCACCTTGACGTTGTTGATTATTAGCGCGCAGAAGCGTGGGCAATATTCGTGGTCAAGAATTTCCGCTTTTATCTCTTCTCCTTTTTGCGGAATGGCGACTTTGGGCTTATAGGGCTTTAGTTTTTTGTTTGTGATGGCTGCGACTTCTCGTGCAATTCCATAGTGTCCCCAAAGGTCGGGACGGTGAGTTAAGGCCTTGTTGTCGAATTCAAAAATGATGTCGGATTTTTCGAGAAATTCTGCCATAGGCGTCCCAGGGGCGGGTTTT
This sequence comes from Candidatus Peregrinibacteria bacterium, assembly GCA_016206505.1. Taxonomy (GTDB): domain Bacteria; phylum Patescibacteriota; class Gracilibacteria; order UBA1369; family LOWO2-01-FULL-3; genus JACQRJ01. The sequence goes on from JACQRJ010000013.1 coordinate 7,119, forward strand.
TCCGGCGCCAAATTTAAAATATCTTCAGGGCCTTCGTCAGGATTGTTTAATCCGATTTCGCTTGAAGCGGCGATCATTCCCGTACTTTCGATGCCGCGAATTTTAATTTTTTTCACTTCAACAAGATCACCCTGGCCGTGCCAGCGCACATAGGATCCGGGCTTTGTTATCGCCACATACATGTCATTTTCCAGATTCGCCCCTCCGCAAACTATTTGCACCGGTTTTTTTTCTCCGATATCGACCGTGGCAATTTTTAGCTTATCGGCGTCGGGGTGTTTTTTTAACTCCACGACTTTTCCAGTTACCATATTGGCGAAATCGTCTCCTTCATTAATTACTTGTTCGACTTCGGCCGTTTTCAATGTAAGTTCTTCAGCGAGGATTTTGGGATCCAGATTTTTGGAGATGTCTACGAAATCTTTGAGCCAGCTTAGGGAAATTTGCATTTGTCGAATTTAAAAAAACCGAAGTGTAATCTACTCGTTTTATGGTGCCGTTTCAAGAGAGCTGTTTTGGAGCTTCGCGCTGCGTCAATTTCAATCGATGAGAACCACGTCTTTTTTGTCGTCGATGCTTTCGTAATATTCTTTGTCTGCTGTAATAAATGTTGCATCAAAATCTTTGGCCAGGGCGTGATAGGAGGCATCGTAGAAGGTTACTTTCTTCTTTTCAGAGGCCTTTTTTATAGCTTCGATAGTAAACTTATTTCGTGCTTCTACGACGATTAGATCTATCTTTTTGAATAATGCGAATACCTGTAGTGCCGCCTTGGCATCTCCCAGTTTTTTAGCCGCTGAATTGAATATCTCAAATTTTATAAGCGGTGGGCTTAAAATTGTCGTGTCTTTTTTGCTTGCCATTTTGAGCAGCTTTTCTACTTCTTCACTTTCCTTTTCTCTAAAAAAGCATTTCATTACAACTGAGGCGTCTAGGACAACCCTTTTGTGGAAATAATCTTCTGCCTGGAATTTTTTATTTTTTGCCATTTCTGAATTCTTTTATCATTTCTACGCAGCTTTTGTTATTTACCGGCTTACAAGTTTCTCTAAATTTTCGCATCTCATTGAAGAACTGATCATCTTCATCCTCGTTATTTGTTAAATTTTCATCCACTAGCTTTGCTACGTATTGGCTCATTTTGTTTTTTTCCACCTTTGACCTTAGTCTTTTTAGGACTTGTGAAGGAAAAGAAAAAGTTACTCTTTCGTAGTGTAATTGTACTGGTCTGGACATATTTTAGATTTAACTTATGTATCTATAGTACATAAGTAATCGGTATTGGTCAAGGAAATGAGCTGCAGGGAAACGCACTGTGTGCGTTTCGGGCTGCAGGGAAAGGGAAGGGGAATGGAAACTCGCATAGCGAGTTTCTGTTAAAATTGTCTGCTGAAGCGAAGGTCGCCGGAGGCAAGAAGGCGAATGTCGGTAATTCCGTGTCTCATCATTGTCAGGCGGGTCAGGCCGAAACCAAATGCCCAGCCCTGATATTTTTTTGGATCGACACCGCCGGCTTCAAGAACTTTTTCGTGTGTCATGCCGGCTCCCATAAATTCCACCCAGCCGGTTTTTTTGCAAACGCGGCAGGGGCAGTCTTCTTTTTTGCCGGTTCCTTCACAGAGCAGGCAGGAAAAATCTAGCTCAAGTCCCGGTTCGACGAAGGGAAAATACCCCGGGCGGAAGCGGACTTTTACCGGTTTTCCGAAGAGGCGGGTTAAGAATTCAGCCATTACGCCTTTTAGATGTCCCATGGAAATATCTTTATCTATGAGCAATCCTTCCACTTGATTGAAAGTGTGTTCGTGGCTTGCGTCCGTGGCTTCATTGCGAAATACGCGACCTGGAATAATGACGCGGGTAGGCGCACCGTATTTTTCCAGCATGCGTACTTGGACGGGGGAAGTGTGAGTTCGAAGGACCATGCGCCCATGTCCACCGGCACGATGTGAAGAATCTTTATGCTCTTTGTTGGCGATAAAGAATGTGTCCTGCATGTCTCTGGCCGGGTGATCTTTGGAGATATTTAAGCCCTCGAAGTTGTAGTATTCCGATTCGACTTCGGGGCCGTCCGCGATGGCAAAACCCATTTGGTAAAAAATGCGCTCGACCTCTTCCTGTACCTGGCAAAGTGGATGGATATGTCCTATTTCTCTGGCAGTTCCAGGAATTGTTGTGTCGAAAAATTCTCCAGAAAGCTCTTTTTCAAGCTTTCCTTTTGCTAGAGCAGTTAATTTTTGCGCGAGGGCTTCTTCCAGCGTTGCTTTGGTTTTGTTTGAAAGTTGGCCCATCATCGGCTTTTTTTCATCAGGAAGATTTTTCAGTCCGCGTAAAATTTCGGTCAATTTTCCTTTTCGTCCCAAATACTGCACTTCCAAATCTTTCAGAGATTTTTCATCTTTAATGCCTTCAAGAGCTTTTAGAGCAGCCGTTTGCAAATTTTTTAATTGATTTTCCATTATGCGGTTTTTTACTTTGAGAACTTTATAGGGTTCGCAGCTGATTTACAAGGATTGCGGAGACTTGCTCATTTAGTCCAATTTTCGATTTTTAAATTTTTCACTCTTTTAAATTCTTTTGTGTTGTTGGTGACGAGGGTCATTTTTTTGGCCAGCGCATGGGCAGCTATCAGCATATCCATTGAGCCGATGATGTTTCCCTTTTTTTCGAGATGGGCACGGATTTCACCGTAGTAAAAGGCCGCTTCCGTGTCGAATGGCAGGATCCCAATAAATGAAAGGAATTTTGCCAGCGCTATTTGATTTTTTTCGGATGAGGTGCTTTTGAATACGCCGTATTCTAATTCTGCCAGGGTGATTGCTGAGATTGATATGTTATGTCTGTGAAGTTTTTTGAATTTAGCTAAAACTTTTGGAGGCTTGTTTTTGATGATGTATATGCAGATATCTGTGTCCAGAAGGTATTTTTTCATAGCTTTTTGCGCTTTTGTATAGGTGGCTGTTTTCTGTCTTCAAGAAAATCTTCTGAAAATTCGTCGAGGCTTTGAAGAAACTGGTTAAGAGGTTCTTTTTTTGGCATTATCATTACAATCTTGCCTATTTTTGTTAGGCAGACTTCTTTTTCTTCGAAGCGAAATTCTTTTGGCAGCCTTATGGCCTGGCTGTTTCCGTTTAGGAATATGTTTGCAGTTTTCATGGGGCGGGTGATTAGTATATACTATGGTATATACTCTTTTCGGGAATGTCAAGTAGCCAGCCTCCACTTTTGGAAACAGTGCCTCGAATATTTGTTTGCAAAAATAATAATAATATGTTATTATATGAGTAGTTTTAATAAATAATAAAAATAAAAAATGAGTGAACAAATTAATTCGTTTAGCGATAGTAGAGTTGGGGCTGATTATGATGGTGAAACTTTAAGAGTGTTCAAGCGCGTTGATGGAAAAGAAGAACTTGAATTTGAAAAAAAAATGTCTTATGCGGAGGCTTATGGCTACTACCAGTCATTAAGGAGAAGTGTTCAGTATGGGGAGGATGGGGATGTAGAAAAAGTGGAGTTAATTCAGGATCAATTGGATAAAATATCCGGTAGTTTGGAGAAAAGATTAAATGCCCTAGCATCACTTAAGAAATATAGCGGACGCATTAATGTAAGGGGTTATGTAGACGGCGGAAACTTCATATCAGTACGCATTGAAGGGCGTACAGGAGGGGGTTGGGTTTTTATCAGGTTAAAATTAGAAGATGGTAAATTTGTAAATTATGAAAATTATTATGATGATAAAGAGGAAGGAGGGAAGAAAAAAAGTAAAATTCCCAAGTCGATAGCCGAAGCGGTACGCTATATAGAAAAGGACATTTTGAAAACGGGAGCCCCCTGGGCAAGATCCGATTTCTAAACCCCTGGAAAACTTCGGATTGTAAAGGAACTTTGAAGTTTTCGAGCTCTCTCCTTTGGATGGCGTATCGGGAGGGATCAGATAAAATGAAAGAAGCCCCGCCGTACGGCGGGGCTTCTTTTTTAAAACAGGGAAAAAATCGGCTTAAGCCGATTTTTTCTGTTATCTAACAGCATCTTTCAGAGACTTTCCTGCTTTGAAAGCCGGAAGAGTCATAGCCGGGATTTTGATCTTTTCTGAAGGATTTCGTGGGTTAACACCAGTCCTTGCAGCTCTCTTAGAAACGCGGAAAGTACCGAAACCAGTGATGGTTACGCTTTCGCCTTTCTTAAGGCTCTTAGTAATCATGCCTAGGATTGCGTCTAGGACTTCTGATGCAGCCTTCTTAGTTACTCCGGCTGATTGTGCAGAACCTGCAACCAAATCTCCTTTTGTCATGTGAGATGGGGTTAAGAAATATATAAAGGGGTAGAAAAACCCATGTGCATTATAGGGCTTGTTTCTGGCTTATCAAGATGTTTTTGAAAAGAAATGACTTTTGTATGAGAGAAAATGGGCTTTGGCACCTGAAAATGGGCAATTATTGGCCTAGGTAAGCCATGTGGTTTTTATGTTGCCAGGTTTTGAAAGATATTTCGGGATAGAAGGATTTTGGCCTTTGTATTGACGTAAGTCCCGGCTTGCCCTAAGAATTATCCGCGTATGGCAAAAAATCTGGTCATCGTAGAGTCACCGGCGAAGGCTAAAACCATTTCCCGCTTTTTGGGAAAAGAATATAAAGTTTTGGCTTCGATGGGCCATGTGATGGATTTGCCAAAGTCGGAAATGGGGGTGGATACCGCCGGAAGTTTTGAGCCGATATACAATGTGTCGGCGGATAAAAAGAAAGTTGTTTCGCAACTTAGAGATGAATTGAAAAATGCTGAAAAACTTTGGATCGCAACGGACGAGGATCGTGAAGGGGAAGCGATTGGGGCGCATTTGCTGACTGCTCTGAAAGTGACAAAAAAGACTCCGGTGATGCGAATTGTTTTTCATGAAATTACCAAAGGCGCTATCGATGATGCGATGAAAAGTCCGAGATCAATTGATGAAAAAGTTGTTGACGCGCAAAAGGCGAGGAGGGTTTTGGATAGACTGGTCGGTTATGAACTTTCACCTTTGCTTTGGAAAAAGGTTCAATATGGGCTTTCCGCAGGGCGAGTGCAGAGCGTGGCGGTGCGGCTGGTGGTTGAAAGGGAACGTGAAATAGAGGCTTTCAAGCCGGAGGAGTACTGGAGAATTATCGGGATTTTTGAAAATGCGAACGGGGAGACTTTTGAAGCGGAATTGATGAAATTTCAGGGGAAAAAATTTGTGGCGAAGAGTGGCGATGAAACTGAAAAAGTGCTGGGAGATTTGAAAGGTGCGGATTATGCAATTACTTCAGTTGAGAAAAAACAAGTGAAGAGAAATCCGGCGCCGCCTTTTATTACTTCAACTTTGCAGCAGGAAGCGAGTCGCAAACTGAATTTTTCCGTGAAAAAAACGATGATGGTTGCGCAGCAATTATATGAAGGCGTGAATATCGGAGAAGGGGAAACCGGTTTGATTACTTATATGAGAACGGACAGTGTGAATTTATCAAATGTTGCCTTGCAGGAAGCGAAGGAGGTGATTACAAAAGAATTTGGAAAAGAATATGCGCTGGATGAGCCGAGGAGATATAAAGGGCGCAAAGGTGCGCAGGAGGCGCATGAGGCGATTCGGCCGGTTTCTCTTGGCAGAAAGCCGGAATTTGTCGCAAAATATTTGAATCACGATCAGATTCGTCTTTATGAATTGATCTGGAAAAGAACGTTGGCTTGTCAGATGGCGCAGGCGATTTTGAATAAGACGGGGGTTGATGTGGAAGCGCGGGATTATACTTTTCGGGCGACCGGACAGACTATCGAATTTGACGGGTTTATGAAGGTATATATGGAGGATCGGGATGAAGGGGAGGCTAGTGCGGATGCGAAAAATGGTGGAAGTCTTGCGCAGGCCGCTGCCGGAGATGAAGAAGCGAGCTATTCTGATAATTCAAGTGAAAGGCTTTTGCCGGTTTTGGCCGAAGGTGAAAAAGTGAAATGCAATAACATTAACACTTCGCAGCATTTTACCAAACCGCCGGCGAGATATACCGAAGCCTCATTGGTTAAAAAACTTGAGAGCGAAGGGATTGGGCGGCCAAGTACTTATGCGCCGACGATTTCCACAATTATGGCGCGCGGATATATCGAGAAGGAGGGAAAATCTCTTGTTCCGACTTCTTTGGCGATGCTGATTACGGATATTTTGGTTGAGCATTTTAGCGATATTGTCGATTATAAATTTACGGCGGAGATGGAGGAAAAACTCGATGATGTCGAGGAGGGAAAAGTGAAATGGGTGCCGATGATTAAAGATTTTTATGGACCTTTTCATCGCAATATTGAGCTGAAAGAAAAGCTTTTGATCAAGGAGGATTTGTTGAAAGAGCGAAGCTTGGGGAAGGATCCGGTGAGCGGGCTGGAAGTTGTGGTGAGGCATGGAAGGTTTGGGCCTTTTGTGCAGCTGGGGAATTTCAGTATGGAAGAGATAAAAAAGATGGAAGAGAAGCCGCGGCGCGGGTCTTTGACCAAAGGGACTTTGTTTGAAACTATTACTTTGGAAGAAGCTTTGAAAATTTTGAGTTTGCCGAGGGAGTTGGGGGAAATTGGTGGGGAAAAAGTGATTGTTACGGTGGGGCCGTATGGGCCGTATTTGAAGGTTGGCAAGAAGAATGTGGCTTTGCCAAAGGAGGTCGATCCTTATGTTTTGGAGTTTGGGCAGGTTGAAGGGATCGTGGCGGCGGATAAAGAAAATCGAAAAAAGATGCTGGAGCCAATTGCGATTTTGGGTAAAGATCCTGTGAGCGGCGGAGAAATTTCTGTGAAAAATGGCCGGTTCGGGCCTTATGTAACCGATGGAACGACAAATATTTCGGTGAAAAAAGATGTGAATCCCGCGGAATTGAGTTTTGAGGAAGCTTGCGAAATGCTTGAGAGAAAAAGAAAAATGCCGGTGAGTGTGAGAGGAAAATTTAGGCGAAAGAAATGAGGAAATTTGTTTTTTAGGCACGCTTGAAAACTTCAGCGAAGTTTTAAGAAGGGAAGGCGCTATATTTGTTTCTCATGCTCAAGCTACCCACGCTCGCCTTTCGGCGAGCTTTATTCGCATTCGAAAAAATACAGCACCTTCCCTTCTTCTCGAGGTCAAAAAGTTTTCTTTTCGTTTACTTTTGCTATACTTCGTTCATGGAAAAACTTTTCATTCTTTTCATTGCCGTAGTTTCCGCGGTTTTTTCTTTTGCATCTACCGCTTTTGCCGAAAATGATAAGGGATGTAAATGGAGAATTGAGGGAGAAATTGCGCAGGCAAATTTGAATGTTGGCAAAATGACTTTCGATGCTCATTATGGGCCTAAAGATGCGGGAGTGCCTGGTGCTGAGGCGCCGGGATCTGTTTACAGAAAGGCTACGGATTTGTCCGTGGTTGGCGTGGCAGAGCCCGGATTGGCTCCGGGGAGCCGCGATAATGCTGCGTGTATTACCGATGATAAAAAAAATGTGAATGGTTACGCGTGGCTTGAAAATGCCGGATTTATTTCGTTTTTTTGCGATGGAAAGGGCGGTGATTGTGGGAATTTTGCTTATGGAGTGAAAATCGGCGATCCGGACGGCAGTGGTAACAGATATTTGACCGCTGAAGCCTGGAATGAAGTTTTTGGATATATAAAATTTGATAATGGTGTGGCAAATGGGGATGTTTATGCCGATTCAAGTGGGATTTTGCATGGATATGCCTGGACGGATGCAAAAGTCTGGATTGATTTTAACGGGGTGAAATTTATTTTTGATGATGTTGGCTTGCCGCCGCCAGCCGGGCCGGGGGTTTGTGATGGCAAGCCTTATGATTGTTTTGAAGCGAAAATTGTGAGTGGAGGTGGCGGTGGTGGCGGGGGCGGTGGTGGTGGAGGCGGCGGCGGCGGCGGTGGTGGCGTTGATGTTGGTGTTGACGGTAAGGTGAAAAAGGGCGTGACTTTGGAAGGCGCTTTGGGGCTTTGGGCCGATACTGCCGTGGCCGATGGCGTGGATGGTTATGAAATTCATTTGTATTTGAGAGAAGCTGATGGAGCGACTCCGATGAACTTGGCAAATTATACTTTCGGTGCGAGTGGAAAAATCACTTTTAATTGGACAGATACGGTGAAGAGATTGCAGATTTCCGGCAGTGATGGAGAGTTTTCAGGTGATTCTTCTCCGTGGAGCAAGCCAAACCCAAACGGTGGAGCGATAATTTATAAGCCGATTACGGTCAATTTTAAAAATGATTTTAAGCCTGTTGAAGCAGGGCATTATGTTTTGAAAACTTTGATCCGCTCTTATGCGCCGACGACAAATTCAAATCTCTCGATGACTACCAGCTTTACTCCCAATATCCCTTTCAAA
>JACQRJ010000014.1 GCA_016206505.1 Candidatus Peregrinibacteria bacterium
GGATATTTTTCTGCGAGGTTGCCGCCGGAGCGTTAGCGGAGGCGGGCGGCGGGGCGGGTCAGTTTCCCTCGAAAAAGGTTCGCGCAAAGGATATAATTTCACCGCCATGATCTGTACCCTAAAAAGTAGACACGGGGTACGGATCAAGGGTACAGATCACCATAAATCGCCCCCTTGCCCACGCCTTTTCTCTTAATTTTTCCATTCTTAACCAATTCCTGCAGATCCTTTTTCAAAGTCGGACGCTTTATTTGAGGTAATTTTAGTAAAATTTGGCTTACGGAAAGAGAAGCACCGGAAAGTTTACTCACAATCAATGCCTGTCGTTCATCCCTATTCATCAAAACCTGCTTTCCAGCATCCATCCGCAAATTTCCTTTACCTTCGATAAGGCTCAGGATTTTTTCCTCCGTTTCAATCAATTCCATCGCTACAAAAGTCACAAAATCATTATACCCCAACCCCTCATCCGCAACAGCTAGGCTTTCAAGATATCTTTTTCTATACTCATTTTTTATTATGCAGGGAAAATAACCTTCCTTCATTAAAATCAAATTCATCAAAAGCCTTGCCAACCTGCCATTACCATCGTCAAAAGGGTGTATTGCGACAAAACGATAATGAAAAATTGCCGCCTTTTCAACGCAGTGAATCCTGTTGTATCCATGGAACCATGACAGCAGCTTTTCCATCTCGTCGTGAACGTGTAATGGATCGGTATAGTAATGAATCTTGCCGGCAAATGTTAATACATGATTCGGGCGTGTTTTATACTTACCAGGATACAAAGGCTTTTTCACCATCTGTCCGCCGGCACCTTTTGCCCGGGTAAATTCAACATCCTTAAGTAACAGTGCGTGCAATTCCTTAATCAATCCTTCGGTCAATTTTCGTCTTCCTTGAACAATTTCATGCAAATAATCTATAGCCTCAGCATGATTTTTCGCTTCCAGATAGTCTTTCAAAGGTTTACCCTCCGAGGTGAGACCTTCACGCAGGAAAAAAGCCGTCTCTCCATAAGTCAAAGTGTTGCCTTCAAGCGCATTTGAATTATAAGTCCAATCTATACGCAAGACTTCTTGAACAGTTTGTAATAAATCTTCATCCAATGGACGAAAATTTTGAATTCTCAGCCTTAAGCGCTCAAGTTTTTTGAGCAATCTGTCTAAAGTTAATGGCAAAGGCATACATTTTTGGATATTACGTAATAATTATATCCAAAAATATCCAAAAAAGCCACGGGAATTTCGCCCATACAGACTTATCCCCCTTCTATTCCTCACCCAAAAATGCTATAATGGTGGGATGAAAATTGACGATCAAAAACTAAAACAGGAGTTGCTTGCGCAAAATCTGATTACGGAAAAATCATTGAAAACTCTGGAGCTGCAGGCGCAGACACAGGGAATTTCACTCATGAAGCTGCTTTTTGACCGCGAAATCATTCCCGATGAAAAACTCGGAACGGTTGTGGCCAAGCTTTATGATGTGCCTTTTGTAAAAGTTGGGGAAAAAAGCATTTTGGAAACCACTCTCAGAATCGTGCCCTACACTCTTGCCGCCAACCAAATGCTCATCCCGTTCGAGCAGAAACAGGATGAGTTGAGCATAGCTACTTGCCATCCTGACAATTACGAACTGATAAGTTCGCTGGAAAAGAAAACTGGACTCAATGTGAAAGTTTACTATGCGACCAACAAAGATGTTAAATCTTCACTCAAAGTCTACAATCGCGACGTAAACGCCAAATTTGGCAAACTTCTCAAAAGCGCGCTGGAAGACCCCAACAAAATAGAATCTCTCAAAGACGCGGCCAAAATTCTCGACACAATTATTCTTTTCGCTTATCAAAACAATGCTTCCGATATTCATATCGAACCGCACAAAGATTTTATCAGTGTTCGTTACCGAATTGACGGGTTGTTGCAAACGATCACCGATCTGCCGCTGAAAATCCTGGAATTGATCGTTACCCGTATCAAAGTTTTGGCCAATCTTCCTACCGATGAACACATGGCCGCTTTGGACGGACGTTTTAAAATCGATCTGGAAAATAATGAAATCACACTTCGCGTTTCCATCGTGCCGACTTATGACGGCGAAAAAGTGGTTATGCGTCTTTTGAGCTCTCCAAGCCAGGAATTGAACATTGCAAGCCTCGGATACAATGAGAAAAATTTAAAATTTATCAGCAAAAATCTGCAAAAAACTCATGGCATCATTCTAGTCACCGGCCCAACCGGTTCGGGAAAAACCACCACCATGTATTCGATGCTGAAAATGATCAATTCTCCCGAAGTGAACATTTCCACTATCGAAGATCCGATTGAATACCGCCTGGAAGGCATAAATCAGATTCAGGTAAATCCAAAGACCAATCTTACTTTTGCCGATGGACTGCGAAGTCTTCTTCGTCAGGATCCCGATGTGCTGATGGTGGGAGAAATCCGCGATCAGGAAACAGCCACAATCGCCATCAATGCGGCTTTGACAGGACATCTTGTTCTTGCCACTTTGCACACCAATGATGTCGCCTCAACTCTGCCGCGTTTGACTGAAATGGACATCGAACCGTTTTTGATAGCCGCTACCGTACAGCTTGTAGTCGCGCAAAGACTTGTGCGCACCATTTGTCCGAATTGTAAAACCGCACAACAGTTTACAATGGAGGAAATTAAGGCTTTAAGCGAAAAATTTGAATTGAAATTTAATCTTGCGGAGGAAGTGCAAAAATTAACATCCGACACAAAAATCACCTTTTACAAAGGGCAAGGATGCGATAAATGCGCCAACAGCGGCTACAAAGGACGCTCGACGATCGCCGAAGTCATGGAAGTAAGCGATGAAATCAAAAAATTGCTTTTTTCCAAAGCTTCTCCCAAAGAAATAGAACAGCAGGCTCTCAAAGAAGGGATGGACACAATGTTTTCGGACGGACTTGCAAAAGTGCTGCAGGGCCTCACAAGCATTGAAGAAATTTTACGCGTAATCAGATCCTAAAAACACAAAAATTTCATGCCAAAATACAACTATCTTTTAAGCGACATCAAAGGGGACAAAATTAGCGGAACGATTTTTGCACAAAGTCTTGAATTGGCAAAAAAGAAGCTTTCCAGAAGCAAAAAATTCATTCTGGAAATTGCGGAAGATAAACATTCACGCCTTTATTTCTGGCAAAAACCGCACTTAAGCTTGCAGGAAAAAATGACTTTCCTAAAGCATCTTTCGACCATGATCAAGGTCGGAATCACTATTACCGAAGCCCTGAAAATCCTCATCGATCAGACATCAAAAAAAAGTGTCCGTGCAATGTATCAAAGCATTTCGGACATGATTACAAACGGACAAAGCCTTTCCAACAGTTTGAAAGAATTCGATTACATTTTTTCCGATATTTTTATCAATATGATCGCCGTCGGTGAAAAGAGCGGTACATTGGAAAAAACGCTTTCTTATCTGTCTATTCAGATGGAAAAGGAGTATGAACTGCGAAAAAAAATCCTTTCGGCTTTTATTTATCCGGTTCTAATCGTGGTAATCACGCTTATCATCGCCGCAGGAATCGTGATTTTTATCATGCCGAAAATTACCAAAATATTTAAAACACTAAATCTAGAGTTGCCTGCTATTACGCAATTTCTCATTGATCTAAGCGACTTCATCAGTACAAAACCTCTCACCGCATTTGCAATTTTATTATCCGTTGTTTCATTTTTCGTCTTCATTTTCACAGCAAAATTTCTCAAACCCTTTTGGGAAAACGTCGTTTTAGTAATTCCCATTTTGAAAAAAATTGTTATCAACGGCAATCTCGCGCGTTTTAATCGCACGCTGAATTCTCTGCTTCAAAGCGGCATTACCGTAAGCGAATCATTGACGATTTTGAGCAAAATGACCACGAATAGGCTGTACAAAAAGGCGATCACCGAGGCGCTCGAAAAAGTTCAGCAGGGCGGCAAGCTTGGCAAGAGTTTGGAAAATTATCCCAAAATTTTTCCCCAGCTGATGTCAAAAACCATCTCCATCGGCGAGAAAACAGGCAGCATGGAAACCACAACAGGCTATCTTGCCGAGCTTTATGAAAACAACGTCGATACTTTGACCAAAAATCTTTCGGTGCTTCTTGAGCCGCTGCTTTTGCTCTTTATGGCGGGACTCGTGGGCACGATAGTTTTGGCCATTATTTTACCGATTTATAAATTACCGAGCATTTTAAAAAGATGAAAACACGCGGTTTTACACTTCTGGAAGTTCTACTGGTTGTAACGATTCTGGCCATTGCTTTTGGATTTTTCACCCTTTATTCCCAAAACACCCAAATCCGCACAGATCTGAATGCTCAAACAGCCGTGCTTGTCTCACATTTGCGTCTGGCTCAAAGCAATGCCTCAAGCGGCAACACAACAGGATACAACGCCATCCATCTGGACGCTGCCAATTCAAACTACACCGCTTTTATCGGAGCAACTTTCGATGCGCAAAGTGCCACCAACACAGTCGTTCAACTGCCAACAACAATCTCTTTTCAAAATATTCTTTTGAACGGAGGAGGAACCGATATCGTCTTCAACGGCCCGGAAGGAGAGACGACAAATTACGGCACATTTGAAATATTTTTAAGCTCAACAAGCCAGTCTCACATAATAACCATTTCAGAAATTGGAACCGTCAATTACTAAAAAAAGAGGCTTGTCCCTGGTCGAAATCATGTTGGCGATTACGATTTTTGCAATTTTCACTTTGGGAATTTTTCAGTTATCCATCGATACAATTCAGCGCGACACTACAAATGAACTGCGCAACGAAGCTTTATTTTATGCGCAGGAAGGTCTTGAAGCTGTGAGAAAAATGCGTGATGAAAATTTTTTGTCGCTCTCAAACGGCGACCACGGCTTGAGCCTGGCTTTAAGCAGATGGAGCTTTATTGCCGCTCCTGAAACGATTGATAATTTTTATTCCCGCACAGTCACTGTAGAAGATGTTTATCGCGATCAAAACGGCCAAATAGCCGATTCCGGCACTTTGGAACCGGAAATTAAAAAAGTAACCTCAGAAGTAACCTGGCTTTTTCAAGGTGTTTTCTCCAAAAGCGTAACATTGCAAACTTATCTTTCAAATTGGACCGGCGATGATTTTATCGATACGACCTGCGCGGAGTTTAGCACCGGCACTTTCACGAACAGCGAAGCGATTACCACATCTTCTCCGCCAAACGATAATTGCAGCATTACTTTAACCAGTGTTGAAGCGCAAGCCAGTATTTATTCCAGTGTAAATTTGGGCAAACATAGCAATGATGTTGTTGTGGACGGCTCTTATCTTTATACGGCGGTTGCCAATTCCGCCAAGGGATTTGCTATCATTGACGTTTCAAATCCGGCAACTCCTATCACAAAAAGCCAGCTTTATGTCTGGAATAAAGGTAGAAAACTCGTCAAAGTCGGCACCAAAGCTTACCTTGGAATCGATGCTGCAAATCCTGCAATCGGTATTATCAATGTGGCAAATCCGGTTTCCCCGAGCGTTACTTATGCCTGGCAGCTTGCCGGCAAAGGCAATCAGCCGGCGGTATCGGGAAATTATCTTTACACCACTGCGGAAAGCAATGGTAACGCTTTCGCGGTTTACAATATCAGCGGCGTGCCTTACGCCACGGATTTTTTGAGTGTCGGTGAGGAAATCAAAACCGTTGCCATCAATGGCAATTACGCCTATATCGGGACGGAGGAAGACAACGAAGGTTTTCAGGTTATCAATATCAGCAATCCAAACAATGTGACACAGTTGGCGACTTTGGATGTAGACGAAGAGGTAAATGCTATAGCTATAACGGGTATTGTGGCTTTCGTTGGCACCGAAGAAGATGATGATTCTCTACAGGTTATCAATATTTCAAATCCTGCAAGTCCGACTAAAATCACTTCACTGGATGTCGGCGGCGAAATTCAGGATTTGGTTATAGAGGGGGATTATCTTTATGCGGCAATAGACGATGAAAATGCGGGCCTTGCGGCCATAGACATCAGTGATCCGTTAAATCCAACACTGACTTACAATCTCGATGTTGACGGAAAAGGCACAGGAGTCGATGCGGATGCAAACTATATCTATGTCAGCAGTGACACTGCAAACAAGGGCATAGTCATTGTTGGTATCGCAGAGTCGGGAGTGGCCAACTCCGGCACTTTTGTTTCTCCGGTTTTTGACACCGGCAGCACGACAACACGTTACAATTTTATTGAATGGGATCATCTTCCAGTTCCCGGATTTACGGTTAAATTTCAGCTTAGAACAGCCGATTCCGTGGAAAATATTGAAAGTGCAACCTGGATAGGCAGTGATGGCACAAATGCCACTTATTATGAAAATGCCCGTATAGCTATCACCCTTGATGCGGAAGCAAACGGCGTCCGCTATTTCCAGTATCAGGCTTTTTTGGAATCCGATGGTTCAAATACGGGAGAAGTCGAAAGCGTAAGAATAAATTACAATCCATGAAAATTCAAAATTTAAAAAAAGGCACCACTTTGCTTGAAATTCTCATTTATTTTGCGATTGTAGGAATCGTGCTTTTGGCCGGTTTAAGCTTTTCCATACAGATTATAAACACCGGTGAAGTTTCCAAAAACTTAAGTGAATTAAATAACAATTTGCAATTCATCACTGAAAAAATCGTCAACAAAATTCAAATTGCCCAAAGCGTGGACAGTGATCTGAGTATTTTCAATAACGATCAGGGAGCGCTTTCTTTAAATGTCGAAGCACCTGCAGATTCACCAACGGTTTTTTCCATCACAAGCGGCGATCTTTTTATCGCGGAAGGTTCAAACCCCGCGGTCAAATTAAATTCCAACCTCATCGGCATCGACGTCCTGCGCTTTACGCGTCTGACTTATCCAAAATCTCCAGATCAGATTGTAATCGACATTACGCTTTCCAATAACGATTCGGACATCAGTCAATTCAACAAAAGTATCTCCGCCCATTTATCAATTTCCCTAAGAATACCGTAATGAAAGCATTTCCCAAAGGATCGGTTGCGCTTGTAAGCATCATGATAATCAGTGCCATTACGCTTATCGTCGTCATTTCCATGACTGAAATCAATTACTCCACTTCTTCACAGTCATTAAACTCAAATTCCGATAAAACCGCTTATTACGTCGCGCAGGCCTGTCTGGAAGAAGCCACTATCCAGCTTGAAGCGGATTTAAGTTATTCAGCCGGTACCTTAAATTTTGATGCCGACACAACATGCGACATAAGCGTTACCGACAACGGCCAAAAAAATGTTACAATAACGGTAAATTATTTGGATTACAGTAGTACTTTCAATGCCACCTTTTCCTATGAACAAAGCGGTGAGGCGACAAATTTGCACATCATAAACTGGAGTGAAACATAAAATAAGCAAATATGGCTTTTCTCGGTAAAAAAATCATCGGTATCGACTTCAATGATTTAACCGTGCAACTCGTTGAAATTTCCCAAAGCAACAATGAATTTGTGCTGGAAGCTTACAGCCGATTACATTTGAATCCGGGAGTGATTGTTGATGGCGCGATCCTGAAGGCGGATGAGCTTAGGAAAGTCGTTGCGGCTGCACTGCAGGGAGCCAACCCCAGAGCCATTATCAGCAAGGAAGTTGCCTTGATCTTCCCTTCAAATAAGGTTTTTACGCATATTTTTACTTTCCCCGGTTCTCTCAAAGATGACGAAATCAGAAAAGCCTTGGCTTTTGAAGCGGAAAAAATCATTCCCTTCAGCATTGATGACGTTTATTGGGACTTCACCATTTTAGAGGAAAAAGTCGGTAAAAAGGAAGATAAAACGGTGCTTTTTTCCGCCGTTATCAAAGAAACAGCAGATGCCTATACCGAACTTTTAAAATCTCTGGATCTCGAACCGGTCATTTTTGGCGCCAATATTGAAGCTTTGAAATATGGCTTAATCAAACAGCTCGATCACAATCAAAGCCATTTGATAATCAGCATCGAATCCGGCTCGACAAATTATCTGATCATCAAAAACGGACAGATCAAATATTTTTACAGCTCAAACATATCCGGCAGAAAACTTATCAAAAAATTAAGTACTGAATTTCAGATCCCTGAAAATGAAATTTTGCTGCAAAAGGAAAAAAACAAACTTGATGTAAAACTTCTGCCGGAAATCGAAGAATTTATAAATAAAACTTATCGCACGGCTACGAAAATTCTCGCCGAGCAAAGCAAGAAACCGCATATCGGCATCATAAACAGCATCCTTTTGACAGGTGAATACATCAATTTACCGAATTTCTATTCTCTGGCCGAAAAGAATTTCCCAAAAAGAATCATCGAAATCGGCAATCCCCGAAAATATTTGAAAATAGATGACAAAAACTTCAAAACGCTTGAAGACGAAAAAAATTACATTCCTTATTCCACATATTTCACAACTTCAGCCGGCATTGCATTGCGCGCCCTGATGGAAAAATCAAATCGTGGAATTAATCTGATTCCCGATGCCGTCCGTGAAAGCACAATCAACAAAAAATACAGCATCGGTATTGCCATCGCGACTGTACTCATGTGTGCGATATCACTCTTTTTCGCGACATTGATTGTTTTCCAGCATCAGAATTTTTCTTTTGAAAGAAAAAAACTCGAGATAGAAAAATCCTCGATTGATAAAATTCTTTACGGCACGCGCTATCAGGAAATTCGCGATGCAACCAATAGTTTCAATAAGGAAGTAAGCGAACTTGGTGAAATTGACAACACTCTTTTCCCCATTTCCACCTTACTCGAAAAAATCATGGCCAACATTCCAAAGAGCATTACTTTAAGCGAACTTCAGTATAACAATGCCGATTTAAGCCTGGAAATAAGCGGTATTGCCGATACCCGTGAAGATCTTTTGAGCATAACCAAAAACTTCAAGGAATTGCCCTTTGTGGATGAAGTTTTGACCCCGATTTCAAATTACGACCAAAAGTCGCAGATATCTTTCAGTATCGGACTGCGTCTTATTTTCAAAGAATTAAAGCAAATAAATGAAAAAAATTGAAATCCCAAAAAGCATTGAAAGAGTCTTAACTGTAGCAACGGTACTGATATTTATCAGCGCGCTGATTATTTTTTTGATCGGCAACTCACTGCTCAATATAAATACCGACATCAAACAGCTTGAAAAGTTCAACGTAAAAGCCGAAGAAACAAAAATAAATTTTGAAAAGAGTTTGCAGATGTATACCGAGCAGACAAGCGAAGTGATCAAATTTTTACTTTCCTTAAGGCCGGAAAATGAAGAACAATATATTCGATTTATCGCTAAAGTTGAACAGGTCGCGCAAAATCATAACCTGAAAATCAAACTTACATCTGTCACTTTGCCGATTCCGGAAAAAAATAAACCTGCCCAAAAATACAGCACACTAAACTATCAGATAGATTTTTATGGTAACATCGATAACTTAAAAGCGTTTTTGGCCGAACTGGAAAACCTGCCATATTTTATCGAAATCGCTTATCTGAATTTCAAGAATCCGGAATTGATAACAGCGGAAAGTGAGGGACAGTTGGAAAACATCAATCTAAAAATTAAACTCTATATCAAATAAACATGAATTTATCTTACAACAAAAATTATCTTCTCATGATTCTTTCAGGCATTCTTTTCCTTGCGGCAAGCAGTTTTGCGTCAATGATCTATTTTAAAATGGATGATCCGGTCGATGAAAAAAAATATGATGTTGAAGTGAATTTGCCTATCGTAAATTGGGACCATTATTTGAAGTTGTCAAAACAGCGCTGAAAATATAGAATAAGCATAATTATTTACCCCTCTAATCCTTATTTCTATGAAAAAAATTCTGAATAAGAAGGGCTTTACCCTGGTGGAAGTGCTACTGGTGGTAGTTATTATAGCCATTCTTGCTGCAGTTGTTTTGGTTGCCATCAACCCGGGCAGACAGATATCCCAGGCAAACAACACTCAAAGAAGCAGTGATGTTAAAGCTATTTTGGATGCCGTAAGCCAATATTCTATTGATAATCGTGGCGTTTTGCCGGCTGCTATTACAGCTACCGCCACAGTTGTTGGTAGTGGAACAGGCCAGATAAATATTTGTGCCGATGTCGTACCAACCTACATTGCCGCATTGCCATTTGATCCGACAGATGCCGCTGGAGCTTATACGGATTGCACTACTTACAACACCGGCTACAACATTTCCGCCGATGCCAACGGTCGCGTTACGGTAGCTGCGCCAAGTGCTGAGCTGTCGGAAGTTATCAGCGTCACACGCTAGGAAATGTTGAAAAAACGCGCAATGCTGCGTCAACTACGTAACTTCCTGCTCACCGTATAGCGCATATGGCTCGGGCGTAAGTTACTTGTTTCCTTGCATTGCATCGTTTCTCAACATTTCCCTCACTAATGCGCATAAACCAAAAACCCCTCATGCCCGAGGGGTTTTTCAATTTTAAAAAAGTGTTACCGGTGAAGCCTTCCCGCAGGGACTTCAAAAATAATTCTTCAGCACAACCGCCTGTTGCAAAGTTCGTGTTTTCACACCTTCGTTCCATTGGATTTTTAGACTAAAAACGACAGTTTCCTTATCGGCCTTTTCCACTTTTACTGAATGGTAAAACTTCGATGGGTCCAAAGTTTTCTTTGAGGTGTACATACCGAGATTATTATTATCGATGTAAAGCCTGTACACGTCATCCGCCTGACCTTTTTCGATATCCAGATCATCGGCAAAAGATTCAGTCAAAACAGGTTGTCCGGAATCATTGCGCACCAAAACATAATTGTTACCCGCAACCGGCAAAGTGCAGTCTTTGCTCGGATCGGGTCTCAGCCAGCAATCGGAATTTCCCGGTTCCAGCAATCTGTTTGTATCGCGGATATTTTTGACCATCTCAACATCGCCAAGGAGAAGATGCTTCGCCACCATGGAATTTCTGGAAAACGCATCAACAGAAGTGGCATCATTACTTACCATGCCAATCGCAAAAAATACGGACACCAGAATAAAGGCGGCCAGCAGAACCTCCATCAGAACAATTCCTTTTACATTTTTGCCTTTTGGCATGGTAAAATATTAACATGAAGAGGAAAAACGGACTACGCAAAAATCAGGGCGGCTTTGTGATCATCGTGGCGCTTGGGATGGTAATGATCGCAATAATTCTGATGGCGATCTTGCAAAGCGGAACGCTGAAAAACATCGAAAGAATCGCCGATTATGAGAACTTGAGCCATGCAGAAGCGTTTGTGGACTCCGGAATGGAAATTCTGCAGTTCAAACTGAAAAAGGAGGGCAGTACGGGCTATTTGATGGGTAAAACAACCTGTACATATGGAGATTCTGTTGCAGAAAATGCAGAGGGGGGGGGGTATTCGGATATATGTCAAGATTTCGATTTATTGGTGGATATTCTTAATGAAGGCGGCAAAACGAATAATGTCAAAGTGGAAGCGGAAATAAAAGGCAGAGCAAGTGATGGTTCAAGCAAAACTGTCAAAGAGGCTTTCAGCTGCAGCACTCCGGAGTTTCCGGTCAGCTCATCCTGCTACGTCGTCCCGTTCCCGGGAACGGGATCTGCAGGGAAAAACTGCGAAATGTACAAACCGGATTTTGCAGCGGGCGCCAAGGGTAATATCAATTTCAAAACCGGAAAGCTCGAATCCTCATCGACCCAAAATCAGGGAGAACTTGTGCAGCAGATCGACTATGCCTGCAACTGGAACAAGCTGCAATTCGGCAGTAGCGTGATCGACCGCGCCACGATCCCGCTGTATTACACCAAGGACGATGGCGAAACGGTGAGTCCGTTCAGCGATGATACAACAATCGGCGGAATTGAGCCCAATCCTTATAATTTCGTCGTCCGTGTGCGTACGCCGTGCAAACCGGTGACGAATACGGCTACGAAAAAGACCGTTACACCAACGGATTGCAAAGATGCAGATCGCTACATTTTGAATGAAAAGGACGGCGACGACATCGTGGTCCAGTGGCAAATCACCGGCCAGTGCAAAAAATCCGCAAGCAGCACGGAGTACGACGAGGAGTGCGGGATGATTCAGTTTCCTGAATATGAAAACAAAAATCAAATAGCGAAATATTTTTCCGCAATTAGCGAGGGGAGAATAAATTACTTGGGTTCAAAATTACACCACCCCGACGATACCGCCCACAAGGTTTTGTATGGGATTTTGCGAACAATCGACACCAGTAATTATGGTTCATTAGAACATGTATACATCTCTCAAAAGCCACCAAAGGCATCTGGTATGACCAAGCTTCCCACCATGAAAAACCCGACCCTCACCCTTTTTCTCAGCAACAAGCTCATTGATGAATATGATAAATACGTGCCATACCTGGAATACCAGGTGCTCACTGACACTCCGATTTCCGATTCCAGGATCAGGATGACCGTATCTGTAAATTTCAACGGCAACAACTACAAAAAAACAATATACAAAGAGGAACAGAAGCCGCTGATCGACTTCGCGATCCAGAACTGATCAAATTGATTTGACAAAACGGGCAAAAATTGTAATATTGCCACTTGCATAACCAATTCCCATGAGTAATGGAGAAGGAGCGAGAACAAGTACTGATCCTGTTGGCAGACCGGAAGCTTTGGCAAAAGCCGAAGAACAATTGAGACAAGATTTAGAAGTTGAAGCAACCGTCACAGCACTGCTTAGAGAGCAATTTGGAGGTTTCACAAGAGTCGCTAAAGAAATTGCAGCCGGGCTGGCTAAACCTGTCACAGCTCTTTTGGCTATGGGCATAATTGCTTGCGTAACCGATATAGATAAAAACCCACCAAAGAATCCGACATCCGCATCGGCCAGCGCAAATCCCGGCAGTTCGGGGACAGCGGGAGCCGGTGGAGGACCACCCGATCCTGATAAATGGAAGAAAAAAGAAGGTGCGCTATATGGAATGGACAACTTCAAACTTGTAGCTCCGGCTACAGCTCCCGCTTTCGATCAGCCGGAGACGAAATATCGCGATACAGCTCAATGCGAAGTGGATGGAATTCCATATACACTTTTTACCTTGGATGATGAAGGGCTGGGTGGTGCCCCAACTCTGCAATTTGCATCTGGTACTGCTCAAAGCCCTGAAGATGCTATGAATAGTGCCACAGCAGATTTTGTTGACGGTCTCGAGGAATTTTTAAAATACAGTCTTGGAGAAATAGCTTGTTACAAAGATAAAATCATTTTCGACAATTATGGTAATCTAAAAATGGCAACTTTAGTATCGGAAAACGGCATCCTCAAGGCAACCGACATCATCGAACTCCCATTCTCTTCCGACGAAATCACCATCCTGGTCGACGCCGGCGTGCCGTATTTGTACTACGGAAGTGGCACAGTAGCGCGTGTATCATTATCAGAAATGTTATCAAACCCTGATTGGGAGCCAGAACCTGTGTCTGAGTTGGACGGCCTTGGAGGTTCCCTCCCCGCCATGATCATCCCACCCGACCCTGAAACGGGCGAAGGGCTGTATTTCGGCAACAAAGGCTCTGTGGTATATGCCAGTAAAACCCTTGCGGGACTGGCGGCAAGCACTGCCTTGGTCTATGAACTGAACGGTAGTCCCGCCGCATTCTACACCGGCAACGTCACCGCAACGCCCGTATATAACGCGGAAGGCAAACTGGTAAAAGTATTCGTCACTTTCGTCAGACAAAAAACCAAATTCAGCAAACGCAAACTGATGTACGTCGTCTATGAAATCGAAGATGTCGTTGTCCCGCCACCGGAACCGCCACCGGAACCTGCCCCTGAAACGAATGAACCAGATACCGTGGGCGGTGACGGCGACACGGTAACCCCGACAGAGGACATTCCAACAGACGGAGATATTCCTTGGGA
>JACQRJ010000003.1 GCA_016206505.1 Candidatus Peregrinibacteria bacterium
TGGCGTGTCTACCAGTTCCACCACCCGCCCAATATTTTCAAAGCCATCTCATATTAGTAATCAAAAACTAAATTGCAATAAGAAATTCTTTGACTTATTACTTGAAGTGATATAAGTTAGATTCTTTTCACAATCTTGTTATAAAATAATGTTGCGAAATTATCAAATTTCTTGCTTGACAAGTATATCCGGAATGAATATTTTATTTTCCGCGAAAGATTTTTAGATTTTTAAAAATACAAATATGTCATCTGCGGCTAATTCAAAGCTAAATCTTACTGAAATTATTGAAGATATGTTTCTGGTTTTGACAAGTAAGGAACGGGACGTGATCGTCCAAAGATTTAGTTTGGATAATAAGCCAAGGAGGACTTTGGAGAGTATAGGGCAGCGCTTTTCAGTAACAAGGGAAAGAATAAGACAGATAGAAAAAATTGCTTTGGGTAAGCTTCGAAGGACTGTTTCGACTTCACGATTGGCTTCAATAAACGAATTTGCTGATAAAATCATTGCCGAGCATGGCGGTGTGCTTTTGGAAAAATCTTTGGTCAGTAAGATTTTATTGGCCATAGCTTCAGATAATGGAATAGATGCGAATATCATTAGACTGGCATTGAATATTAATCCATTGATTGAGAAAGCTGAGAAAACCAATGTTTTCAGTCCTTTTTGGAGACTTAAGGATATTGATCTGAATTTGATTTCACAGGTTGTAAATGCCGGAATCAAGATTATGAAGAAGAAGGGAGATGTAATGTCCGGCAATAAGCTGGTAGGCCAGATGAGACAAGTTCTTACCGACAGTCTTAAGAACTTTGGTGATCAGATGATTATTTCTATTTTGCAGGTGGATAAGAGAATCAAAGAGACCGAGGATGGTTTTGGATTAATGATCTGGAGACATATCAATCCGAGAAGTATTCGTGATAAGGCTTATATTATTTTGAAAAAAATTAAAAAGCCTTTGCATTTCGTGGAAATTGCAAATCGTATAGCGCAAGCGGGGTTTGATAAGAAAGTGGTAACAACACAGGCTGTTCACAATGAACTTATTCGTTACGATCAATTTGTTTTGGTGGGTCGCGGTTTATACGCATTGAAGGAGCAGGGATATGACAAAGGCACTGTTTCCGACGTGATTGAACAATTACTTTTGAAAAATAGTCCTATGACCAAGCAGGAAATCATCGATGGAGTTTTATCACAAAGGCAAGTGAAGAAAGGCACAATTTCTCTTAATCTTCAAAAGAATCCACAATTTTTGAGGGTTGGGCGTGCGGTTTATGAGTTGGACAAAAAATACAAAAAGAATTTGAAATAAGAAGCTTTAAATATTTGGGCCGATGGACTAAAATTGGACAGGTTTTTTAATTTTGAAAAATATGTCGGATTGCATTTTTTGCAAAATCAGTCAGGGCCAGTTTGGAACTTCCTTTTTGTATGAGGATGAAGAGATTGTTGTTTTTAGGGATATAAATCCCAAGGCGAAGACGCATTTACTTATAGTGCCAAAAAAGCATATTGACTCGGTCATGACGCTTGAGGAAAGTGATGAGCTTTTGATGGGCAAATTGGTGATGGCGGGAAAAAAAGTTGCCGCCGATTTGAAGCTTGATGGTTACAAGCTCCAGATTCATGTAGGAGAAAGCGGCGGGCAGGAAGTTTTTCATGTTCATGTTCATCTATTATCTAATCAGGGCTGAAAAATGAGTTTTGTTAATTTACATGGTCATTCGCATTACAGTCTGCTGGATGGATTCGGGAGCCCGAGAGATATAGTTTTGCGCGCGAAGGAATTGAATTATCCCGCTGTGGCTTTGACGGATCATGGTGTTACTTACGGCTTGATTGAGCTTTATAAAGAGGGAAAATCTGAAGGCATTAAGCCGATTTTGGGTTGCGAGATGTATGTTTCAAGGAGATCGAGATTTGATAAGGAAGCAAAGGTGGATGTGAAACCTTATCATCTGACTGTTCTGGCAAAGAATAATGTCGGTTATCAGAATATTTTGAAGCTGACGACAAAAGCTCATTTGGAAGGCTTTTATTATAAGCCAAGAGTGGATTATGAACTTTTGCGTGAGCATAGAGAGGGACTGATTGTCTGTAGCGGTTGTTTGGTTTCACATTTGTCTCAGGCAATTTTGGCTGAGGATGAAAAACAGATTCATCAGGTCGTGAAGCATTACATAGAGCTTTTTGGAAAGGAAAATTACTTTCTGGAAATGCAGGATCATCCTTTGATTGTGGCCCAGAGAATTATAAATGAAAGAGTAAAGTTGTTGGCAAAGGAGTATGGACTTTCTTTGGTTGTGACATGCGATTCTCATTATCCGCGGCCGGCAGACAGTGAAGCCCATGATATTTTGCTCTGTATACAAACAGGAAGTTTTGTGAATCAGGAAGATCGCATGCGATATCCGGGAGATTATTCCATTCGTGATGTAAATGATTTAAGAGAGGTTTTCAAGGACACACCTGAGGCCATAGAAAACACATTGAAAATTGCCGATCTGTGTAATGTGGAACTCAAATTTGGAAAAAATCTGATTCCATCTTTTGAGACTCCCGACGGCCAGAATAGCGAGGAGTATTTGAAAGATTTATGTTTAAAAGGTTTAAAGCAGCGTTTTGGCCATGAAGAGATACCTCAAGATTATAGTGAACGACTTCTTTATGAACTTTCAACTGTTCACGATATGGGATTTGATACTTATTTTCTGATTGTGGCTGATTTCGTGAATTATGCACGAGAAAGAGGCATCGTCGTTGGACCAGGGCGGGGGTCGGCTGCCGGCAGTATTATTGCATGGTCTTTGAAAATCACTGATGTTGATCCGATTAAATATGGTCTTTTCTTTGAAAGATTTCTGAATCCCGCGCGTGTCAGCATGCCCGATATTGATATTGATTTTTCCGATCATCGCCGCGGAGAAGTTTTGGATTATGTGGTTTCAAAATATGGCAGGGATAATGTGGCGCAAATTTTGACTTTCGGAACGATGGCGCCGAGGGCGGCGGTACGGGACGTAGGCCGCGCTTTGGGATATCCATACGCGGAGGTTGATTTATTAGCAAAAACCGTACCGCCGCCCATTTTGGGCCAGCATGTTCCTCTGAATGACTCTATAAAAAATGATCCTGAGTTGAAAAAGCTTTATCAGGATAATGCCCGGTATAAGGTGCTTTTGGATTATGCGAGGAAACTGGAGGGAACTGTACGGCATGTTGGTACTCATGCATGCGCAGTTGTCATTGCGAAAAAGCCTCTTACGGATTATGCCGCCTTGCAATTTGGCGCTTCCGGAGGAGGTGAAATTGTGACCCAGTATTCCATGAAGCCGCTTGAGGATTTGGGGCTTTTAAAAATGGACTTTTTGGGACTGCGCAATTTGACGATAATCGAAAAAACCGCACTTATAGTCAAGAGAACGCGTAACATTCAAATTGATATCGAAAAAATCCCTATGGATGACAAAGCTTCATTTGAGCTTTTGCAAAGGGGTGAGAGTACCGGTGTTTTCCAGCTGGAATCAGGCGGCATGAAGCGTTATCTGAAGGATTTAAAGCCGACAAAATTTGATGACATTGTTGCGATGGGCGCTCTTTACCGCCCGGGCCCTATGGAGTGGATTCCCAATTATATTCAGGGAAAACATAATCCCGATAAGGTAAAATATTTGCATCCTTCTTTTAAACCTATTCTGGAAAGTACCTATGGAGTAGCCGTATATCAGGAACAAATTTTGCAATTGGCCAGGGATTTTGCCGGCTTTTCCCTCGGCGAAGCGGATATTTTGCGCAAGGCTGTGGGCAAGAAAATTCCGTCCCTTTTGGGAAAACAACGGGAAAAATTTGTAAAGGGTGCAGTTAATCAGGGCCATAAAGAGTCGTTTGCCCGTGAGGTGTTTGAAAAAATCGTAGAGCCTTTTGCCGGCTATGGTTTTAATAAAGCTCATGCGGTTTGTTATGGGCTTATTGCCTATCAGACTGCTTATTTGAAGGCACACTTCCCGATTGAATTTATGACAGCACTTCTTTGCAGTGATGCCGGCAATACCGATCGGGTTGTTCTGGAAATAAAGGAATGTAATGAAATGGGTATTGATGTGCTTCCGCCTTCGGTAAATGATTCTTTGGGCGAATTTACTGTTGTTGCTGATAGAACGATTCGTTTTGGTTTACTCGCTATTAAGGGCATTGGCGAGGGGCCGGTTAGGGGAATTATTGCAGCAAGGCAGGCCGGAGGAAAATTCAGAAGTATTGATGACTTTGCAAGGCGTGTAAGCGTGAGTGTAATTAATAAAAAGCTGATACAATCTTTGGCTTACAGCGGCGCCTTTGATGAATTTGGCGATCGTAAGCAGATTGCCGAAAATTATGAAGAAATAACGAAGTTTGCAAAAGCTTATCAAAATAGCGCCGCAAACGGACAGACCGATATCTTTGGCATGATAACCGGTGAAGACGAGGGTCTTGAGGTATTTGAAATGCACAAAGTGGCAAAGTCCTCCAGTCTGGAAAATTTGCGTTTTGAAAAGGAGTTTTTGGGAATGTATGTATCCGGACATCCGTTAAGAGGTCTTTCCAAATATATTGGTCGCAAAGCTAATCTGATAGGCAAACTCAGGAAGAAGCAGGTAAGTAAGAATGTAACTGTATTGGGACTTGTTGCGGGGGTAAAAAAGCTCTTAACAAAGTCGGGGGGCTACATGGCAACTTTTGTAGTTGAAGATACTTCGGGCAAAGTAAATACGATTATTTTTCCCCAGGTGCTTGCCAAATATGCCGGCGATCTGCTGGAAGATATGGTTGTTTTGATAGAAGGGAAATTTGACTATCGTCGAGGTCAATACCAGATTATTTGCAATTCAATTAAATCTCTTTCTATTGATGGCATGCTGAAAAATGCGATTGAGTCTGGAATTTTCTGCGATCAGGATAAATCCACTGCGGTTGTGAGATTTATTGATGACATTTTAACTGATGATGCTGCGGATATTGATGATCTTTTAGCGGCCTCTGCTTATGAAATTAAAATTCCTGCAAGGTTGTCTTCCGAGAAGATGCGGTCTTTGAAAGAGCTTTTGCTTGTCAATAGAGGTGAGATGTCTGTAGAGCTTGATCTAGGTGATTTGAAGCGAATCAAGCTGCCGTTTGGCATCAATCTCACTGCTGAGCTTAAAGAAAAAATTGACACCCTGCTTGTCTAACTCTTAAGATGCTGGAAAGTTTCTTAATTTTTTTGATATGTACAGATCTCATAATTTAAATGAGCTTTCAAAGGAGCATGATGGTGGCGAAGTGACCTTGGCAGGTTGGGTTCATAGAAGACGAGATCATGGTGGGATGATTTTCATTGATTTGCGTGACCGTTACGGCCTGACTCAGATTGTTTCTGATCCGGTTAATTTCAAAAAGGCTCATGATGTTTTGGAAACAGTTCGCAGCGAATTTGTGATTCAAATAAAGGGAAAAGTGCGTTTGAGACCGAGTGGACAGGAAAATCCGCATCTAAAATCAGGGGCGATTGAGGTTTTGGTTAATGATGTTGTGATTTTGAATAAAGCCATGACTCCCCCATTTGAAATCGATCAGGAGAAGGAGATTTCCGAGGAGATGCGGCTTACATACAGATATCTGGATTTGCGCCGCGAGCGAATGAAAAATAACATTTTGCTGAGGCATAGAGTTGTGAAGTTTATCCGTGATTTTTTTGAGAAGAATGATTTTGTAGAAGTGGAAACTCCTATTTTGATCAAAGGAACTCCGGAGGGAAGCCGCGAGTATTTGGTTCCTTCACGTCTTTATACGGGCAATTTTTATGTTTTGCCTCAGTCCCCCCAGCAGTTGAAGCAGTTGCTCATGATTGCTGGATTTGACCGTTATTTTCAAATTGCCAGATGTTTTCGCGATGAAGATCAGCGTGGAGACAGGCAGCCGGAATTTACGCAATTAGACCTTGAGATGTCCTTTGTAGACGAAGAAGACGTGCGTAAGATTAATGAGGAGCTTATGATTGATTTGCTTAAGAAATTCAGGCCTGACAAAAAGCTAAAGTTCTCTCCTTTTCCTGTGATGAGTTACAAAGATGCTATGGAGAAATATGGCAGCGACAAGCCGGATTTACGCTTTGATTTGCTGATTGTCGATGTGAGTGAGGTAGCGAAGAATTGCGGATTTGGTGTCTTTGCCGATGCGGTGATGAACGGAGGCGTTGTGAAGGCCTTACGCGTGCCGGGAGGAGCAAAATTTACGCGCAAAGATGTAGATGAATTGGCAGAAATTGCGAAGATTTATAAAGCAAAGGGATTGGTTTATGTTGCAATTGAAAGTGAAGGATTCAAGTCGTCTATAGTGAAATTTTTCAGGACTGATGAATTGGAGAAGATCCAGAAAATTACTGGTGCTGAAATTGGTGACGGCATCTTGTTTACGGCCGACAGATTTCAGGTGGCCTGTGAATCTTTGGGCCAGGTGAGATTGAAAATTGGGAAAAAACTTAATCTGATTGACGAATCCGTTTACGCCTGCCTTTGGGTAAATGAATTTCCGATGTTTGAAAAAGATACGGAGACAGGGATGCTTTCCGCCATGCATCACCCATTTACAGCTCCGCGCGATGTTGAAGTTTTTGTAAATGATCCTTTAAGCGCAATTTCCAAGGGGTACGATCTTGTGCTTGATGGAAATGAAATCGGCGGCGGTTCAATCCGAATTCATGACAGCGAAGTTCAGAGTAAAGTGTTTGAGGCTTTGAAGATTGCACCGGAGGATGCGGAGAGACGTTTTGGGCATATGCTTAGGGCATTCAAATATGGCGCTCCTCCACATGGCGGAATTGCCTGGGGAATTGACCGTTTGATTATGCTTTTTGCGAATGAGCCGAATATTCGCGAGGTTATAGCTTTTCCAAAAGATCAGAAAGCCAAGGATCTGATGCTTTCCGCCCCTTCGGAGATGCCAGAGGATCAGATTGCGGAGCTGCATATCAAAGTAATTACAAAAGATTGATCTTTGCCTTATAATTCTCGCGTTTCTGTGATAGAATGAAATGATGATTAATTGGATGGTTTTTACATTATTGGGTTTAGTTGCTGCGCTTTTTGTGGCCGTTATGATTTACTATGTGCGTTATAAGTCAAATTTGAATCGTTCCTTTAACATGGTCTTTTTGGACATCAGGGTGCCAAAAAAAGAGTCAAAGGAGGATCGAGAGATTGAAGGGGAAGAATATTCAACGCAAAAAGATTTTAAGGAAATTTGCGGAGGTGTAATGACCCAGTTTCTGACTACGCTTCAAAGTTTATATACAAAAGAGTGGTACAAGATTTATACGTCTCAGGATTTTTTGTCTTTTGAGTATGCCGTCCTTAATGGCCTCGTGCATTTTTTTATTGTTTGTCCGCGTGATTTGCTGCCGATAGTGGAAAAACAGCTAACTGCCTATTATCCCGATGCCTATATTGAGCAAGTTGATGATTATAATATTTTTCAGCCAAAAGGAAAAGTGGTTTCAACATATATTTACGGAACAGAGAAATTTTGGTTTCCGATCAAGTCGTATCAGAGAATGACTGCCGATCCGGTGAATGGAATTATAAATTCGCTTTCAAAAATAGGTTTGGATGAGGGGGCGGCCGTACAGATAATGATACGGCCAAAAAAGGATGGCTGGCAATCGAAAGGTAGAGCCAAGGCATCTGAGATTTTTCATAACAAAGGCAATAGCGGTTTCAAGTGGTACAATCCGATCAGTTGGTTTGCCGCTTTTTTTCACATGATGGTCAAGGGCGGAGAGGCTGCCAATATGGATAAAGACGGAGTGAGCACTAGGACGACTCCCATTACCGACGAGGAAGTGAAAGCGATGGAAGAAAAAAATGCCAAGCCGGGTTATGAGGTGATTATCAGGCTGGTATCTTCGTCAAGGACAAAGCAGGAGGCTTTTACAAATCTGGTAGCTATGCGCGGTGCTTTTAATCAGTATGCTTCAGCGAATGGCAATTCTTTGGATTATACCAGATGGCATAGTAATAAATCTTTGGTTTCAGCTTTTATTTTCCGTAATTTCCGCAGAAATCTTTCTCAGTGGTTTTTGAGAGAGCGACTCGTTTTGTCGGCAGAGGAATTGGCAAGTCTTTTTCATGTACCAAATCGCCGTTTCAATAAATATCCCCAGATTGCATGGCAAAATTTCAAAATTGCACCTCCTCCAAACAATATTCCAAAGGAAGGACTTTTGCTTGGACACAACATTTATCGTGGAATTAAGACTGAGATCAGGATGAAGCGAGAAGATCGTTTCAGACATTTTTATGTTATTGGTCAAACGGGTACAGGTAAATCTTCCATTTTGCAGGTAATGATCCGACAGGATCTTAAAAATGGAGATGGGCTTTGTGTTGTTGACCCTCACGGCTCTCTGATTGATGATATTTTGCCTTTTATACCGCGTGAGAGAGCTGATGATGTGATCTACTTTGATCCGGCGGATATGGAGCGCCCTTTGGGTCTTAATCTGCTTGAGGGCGACAGCTGGGAGGAGAAAGAGCTTGTGGCTTTGGATGCGATGAATATTATGATCAAATTGTTCGATGAGGAAACATTCGGTCCACGTATTCAGGACTATTTCCGAAACGGTTGTCTGACTTTGATGTCCGATCCTGCGGGCGGTGCTTTGACCGACATAGTCCGCCTTTTTACAGATGATGATTTTGCAAAAATGAAGAGGCAGCATGTGAAAAATGCCGTGGTCGCATCTTTCTGGGATCATCAGATGGCCAAGACCGGCGCCAGAGAAAAGCAAGAAATGATCCCCTATTTCGCAGCGAAATTCGGTCAATTTACGACCAATACGATGATGAGAAATATTATCGGCCAGGCTAAATCTGCCTTTGATTTTTATGACGTGATGAATAGCAAGAAAATTTTATTGATGAATCTTTCAAAAGGTACAGTCGGTGAAATTAATTCCAAGCTTTTGGGTTTGATTATTGTACAAAAGATTCAAATGGCAGCTTTGAAGAGGCAAAAAATCGGCAAGGAGGAGCGCAAGGATTTCTTTCTCTACATCGATGAATTTCAAAATTACGTTACCGAGAGTATCGAATCGATTTTGTCCGAGGCGAGAAAATATCGCCTGGGCTTAAACATCGCCCATCAATATCTGGCCCAGATTGATGATGGCGGGAAGAAAGGCCAAAAGGCCGTGAATTTGAAAGATGCTGTATTTGGTAACGTCGGAACAATGATGTCTTACAAGATTGGCGCGCAGGATGCCGAAGCGATGGCCAAAGAAATGGCTCCGGTTTTCAGCGACCAAGATCTTATTAATATCGATAAATTTAAGGCCGTAATGAAGCTGTCTATCGATACGCAACCTTCAAGGCCGTTTTCTATTATTCCACTAAATCCATATACCGAAGATGGTGATAAACAGGCAGCGGAAGCCTATAAACAGTTGTCTCGTTTGAAATATGGAAGGGAGAGGGAATATGTGGAAAGGGAAATTTTGCGAAGAATCGGGGCTGTCTGATTAGAAAATCTTAATATATTATTGTCAACTTGAAGAGCCTCCAGGTGATTTTTTTTGTGATATAATTTTATGATGTTTTGAATTTGAAAAGCATCAAAAACAAAAAATCAAAAATAAAATGGAAAGAAAAAGTGAAAATAAAAATTTGATTAATTTGAAATTCTGGCAAAGAATTCTGGGGGATTTTGTTGTTGTTTTGGTTACTGCACTTTTCATCAGTCCTTTTTCCGAGCATCATGGCGTTTTGGTTGAAGCCGATGAATTTGATGATTTGAGTTATCCTTATGAGCAGACTTTTGTAATTTCCGCCTATTATTCTCCCCTACCATGTCAGAACAAATATGTGACCGGTAGTTATGAGGGGGATATTCGTTTGAATGGCGGAGGTGTGCGCGGTGCCGATGGCACTCCGGTTTTCCCGGGAATGATTGCTGCCCCGAGGACTTATGATTTTGGAACAAAAATTTACATTCCCGGTGTCGGCATTACCGAGGTACACGATAGAGGCGGTGCAATTGTTACTGCAAGCAATCGTGGACATGTCTATGACCGTTTGGATATCTGGATGGGCTATGGTGACAAAGGTCTTAAAAGAGCATTGGGTTGGGGCAAAAGGACGGTTAATTCTACTGTCTATGGGCCAAATGATGATGTTGCGGTGGAAATTATTTTGGATGGCTACAGCAGTGATGAGGCAAATGCCAATGACTGTTCGCAAGTTTCTCAGGGTGGACCGATTTTGACTGATTTACCTGATGTGAGGCCAAAATCCAATTCATCAAAAACAGGATATAGCGGTAGTTTGAGCTTGGGGATGAGTGGGAATGGGGTTTTGGCATTGCAGACCGAACTGACTAAACTGAATTTTTTTAAGGGCCCAATAACAGGTTTTTTCGGTGATCTGACAAAACATTCGGTTTTTAAATTTCAGCAATCTCAAAATTTGGTGAAAAGTGAAAATGATGTCGGTGCAGGAATATTCGGTCCGCGTACAAAAGATCGTTTGAATGAAATTATGGTGGCTAGGAATTATAGAAATCTTGTTGTTGGGGAGAAAAAATTGGCTGTAGGACAGTAGATAGGCGGGGGGGATGTATGTTTTTTCTCATTGCTTAGCTCGCAACCGCCAAGCGGTTTGCTCAATGCGCAATTCGAAAAAATATACATCCCCCGGCTTACCTTACTTTAAAATATCTTAGCCAAATTTTTTCCCAATAATTTGGAAAGTTCTTTTTCCAGCCTGTAAATTTTCTCAACGATGTCTTTTCTCTCTTTCAAACCTGATTTCCCCGTCAGATTGCGCTTTTTTCCAGCCAGCAATCTTGTCTTCAATGATACAACTTTATCCAGATTGACTCTTTTGTCGGCATAGTAAAGAATTTTTTCTTCCAATGTCCGAAGTTCATCCACGAAATGAAAATCGTGCTTATAGACAAGATTCGCAATCTCCGGATAGCCGATTGTTTTTAAGATATCGCCCATGGCTTTGGCATGCCCCTTTTTGCCGTATTTTTTGCGAAGCTGCTTCCAGACTTTGAGATCATTTTTTGAAACATTTTGGAAATTTTCCTCATCAAAATCGCGGAAATCACAGACTCTTAAGCCATCATGTACCAATGCCGCATCAATAACTTTGCCAAGGTCGAGATTCCATCCTTTATCTAAAAATTCACCGCCAATTTTTTCGGCAAGATAGGCGACTTTTTTGCAGTGTCTGATTACGTGCAAAGGAGTTTTGTACTTCTGATATATTTGTTCTGTATCGAATTTTGAGCCCCCTGAGGGCTTTGCGGAGCCCTGCTTTGAATCCGTCTCTCCCACTGTAATTTTTCTTTGTTTTTTGCCCAGATATTCAAATGCGATTTTGTACCGATGTTTTGGCAATTCAAAGGTAATTTTATCAGCCCATTCTATAGCGATAACGTCATTTTTCTCATGACATATTTCCTGAATTTCTGCTGCAAGTAGCTCATCAAATCCATCAAGACGATAGAGATCTATGTGGTAAAATTTCACCCTTCCGACTTTATAATGACGGATATAGGTATATGTTGGGCTTTTGACGGCAAATTTTTCTATTCCGAGTGAGTGAGCCAATCCTTTTACAAAAGCTGTTTTTCCGCTGCCCAGGTCTCCCGTTAAAAAAATTATTCCCCCATTCTTGATTGCAGTAGCTATTTTTTGGGCAATTTTATCTGTTTCCTCCGGAGAATTTGAGAGATAGATCATTGATTTTGGGCTTATTTTCTGCTAAAATTGTATAATTAATAAAAAACAAAAACAAAAGAAAA
>JACQRJ010000015.1 GCA_016206505.1 Candidatus Peregrinibacteria bacterium
GCGCAACATTATAACCTAGCTTCTTTTAGCGCTGCGATTGTACGTTTTTGCTCGAGATTTTTTGTGAAGCACCAGGACATTTTGAAAATGCTGAAGGTTTTTTTGAAGCCGAGTTTTGTGTAGAGATTATGGGCTTCCTTGCGTTTCGGTCTTGAGTGTAATTGCAGTTTTTTGAAATTATTAATAATTGCATAGCTTGCGATGAAAGCCATGGCAGCTTTACCTATGCCGTGTCCGCGGTGTTTTTCATCAACAACGAGTTCCGGGACGTAGAGAGTTTTGTTGCTTTTTACAGTGAGAGAAAAAAGTCCGACGATTTTTTTGCAAAGAATGAGGACGAAGAAGATTTTTGTTAAGTATTTGAGTTGTTTTTTATACTGTGGTAGCAGTTTTTTTTGTGAGAGATCTTTTTGAGGCCAAAGCTGTTTCAGTAAACGGAAAATTTGCCTGAAGTCTCCTTTTTTTGCTTTTTTGATTTCCAAATTTTCGCTGTTGATTTCTTTCATTTTTGTATTATTTGGGTTCGATTTTGGTGCGGCCACCCATGTACGGGCACAAAATTTCTGGAATAGTTACAGTGCCGTCTTTGTTTTGATAATTT
Source organism: Candidatus Peregrinibacteria bacterium (assembly GCA_016206505.1). Taxonomy (GTDB): domain Bacteria; phylum Patescibacteriota; class Gracilibacteria; order UBA1369; family LOWO2-01-FULL-3; genus JACQRJ01. The sequence goes on from JACQRJ010000015.1 coordinate 602, forward strand.
TCGAGAATGGCGATGATGGTGCGGGTGTCTGCAAAAGCCGTGCCGTTTAACGTGTGAACGTAGGTTTTTTCTTCTTTGCCGGTTTTTTCGTTTATGCCGGTGAAGCGAATTTTGCTGCGGCGGGCCTGAAAATCGGTGCAATTTGAGCAGGAGGTTAGTTCGCGAAATTTGTCTTGTGTGGGAATCCAGACTTCGATGTCGTATTTTTTGGCGGCGGGCGCGCCGAGGTCTCCGGCGGCGATATTGATTACGCGGTAATGCAGTTTTAGGTCCTGCATGATTTCTTCTTCGATTTGTCTGATTGTTTCGTGCAATTCCTGCGACTTTTCCGGATGGCAAAAGATGAACATTTCCAGTTTGTTGAATTGATGGACGCGCAAGATGCCGGAGGTGTCTTTGCCGTAGGAGCCGGCTTCGCGGCGGAAACAGGTGGAAAACCCGCAGTATTTTAGCGGCAATTTTGCGTTGTCGACAATTTCATCGGCGTGGAGCATGGTGAGTGGAACTTCGGAAGTTCCGACAAGGAACATGTCGTCAACCTGGTAAATTTCATTCCTGTCGGCGGGAAAAAATCCGGTGGCAAACATCGCATGTTCCTTGACTAAAACGGGCGGAATGATCGGCTGAAAACCTTTGGAAATCAGTTTGTGGCTGACGTGTTGAATCAGTGCGAATTCCAACATTACCGCTTCGTTTTTCAGATAATAAAAGCGGGTGCCGGAAGTTTTTGCGCCTCTTTCGATGTCGATAATATCCAGGGTTTTGCCAAGCTCGATATGGTCTTTTGGAGTGAAGTCAAACTGTGGTTTTTTGCCCCAGGTATTGACGATTTCAAAATCTTCTTCGCCGCCGTCGGGAGTGTTGTGCAGTGGGGGATTTGGGACGGTTTGTGCGAGCTCGTCTATTTGGGTTTCAAGAGCGGTTATTTGGGGCTGCAATGTTTTTATTTCCTTTTTCAGTTGTGTCATTTCTTTAAGCAGTTGCTCATTTTTATCTATGTTTGGAGCCTCCGCTACGCTGCGGTTCTGAATGTTTTTGCTCTGTACGTTTTGTCTTGCTCTTAAGCTCTCCGCCTTTTGCAAAAGCTCGTTGCGCTCAGTGTATAGCGCGATGATTTTGTCGATATCCGCTTTGGAACCTTTTCTTTTGGCGCCTTTTTTGACGGTTTCCGGATTTTCGATGATAAATTTGATGTCCAGCATGTGTGGAAGAAGTTACCATTTTGGCGAGTTTGGGTCAATATGGCTTTTGCAAGGCTGCGGAGGCGTGTCTCTAAACTGTTTTCGGCACTTCCTTAGCCCTTGGAAACGTAAGTGCCTTCTTCGGTATTGACGATGATTTTTTCGCCTTCTTTGATGAAAAGGGGAACTTTGATGACGGCGCCGCTTTCGATTGTGGCTTCTTTACTGCCTCCGGTTGCCGTGTCGCCTTTGACGCCGGGGGTGGTTTGCATGACGGTGAAAGTCATTTTGGGCGGGATTTGGATGGAAACCGGTTTGCCTTCGATGTAGAGCGCGTAGCATTCGGTGCCGTCTATGAGGTAATTTTTGGCATCGGCAATTATTGATTTGCTGAAATCGAATTGTTCATAAGATTCGTTGTCCATGAAATGATAATTTGCGCCGTCGTTGTAGAGGTACTGGCATTTTTTGCGCAGTGTTTCCAGTGTTTCCACGGCTTCGCCGGAACGAAAAGTGATTTCAATAAGCTGATCGGTTTTCAGGTTTTTTAGTCTGGTTCGGGTGAAGGCTCCGCCTTTTCCGGGATTTACAAATTGCGCATCTGCCACGAGCCAGGGATTGTTTTTATAAAGAATTACCAGGCCTTTTGTAATTGTTGTTGTGCTTGCCATGCGGTGTTTTGTTAATTGATGACTTGAGCGCGCATTGAATATGCGCAGATTCTACGAGAGGACTGTGTTTTGGTCAAATTGAAGTCTTTTTTAAAGCGGGAAAAAAAGCACGTCTTCAATATTTTGCTTATTTATTAAAACCATCAATAGCCTGTCTAAGCCAAAGGCGCAGCCTGCGGCGGTGGTTTTTGAGGTGTGGAGATTTTTTAGCGCCTTCAAAAAATCTTCGTCGATCGGGAAAACGGTTTTGCCCATTTTTTTGCGCTGTCTCTGTTCTTTTATAAGTCTTTTGCGTTGCTCTTTCGGATCGGTGAGTTCGGAGAAAGCGTTGCAAAGTTCTATGCCGTTGATATAAAGCTCAAAACGCTCTGCAAAAAAAGGTTCATTGGATTTGAGGCGGGCGAGTGCGGCTTGGGAGGCGGGATAATCGGTGATGAAAATTGGGGTTTTGGGAAGATTTGGTTCGATTTTGTTGAGGAAAATTGTGAAAAAAATGTCGTCCCAGGTTTTGCAGGATTTGATTGGTAGATCGAGTTTTTTTGCGGCTTTTTTTAGCTGTTTATAAGTGCGGTTTTTGAGGAGACTTGTTCCCGTGTGTTTCTGAAAAAGTTCTTGCGTGGAGATGCGCGGCCAGGGGGACTGTTGCAGGGTTCGTGCGGCGGGTTGCATTGAAAATTCGCTTTTGAAATTGAGTGTTGTCTGGAGCGTGGTTATCAGGTTTTCGCAGTCGGTCATAAGTGTCTTGTAATCGGCGTTTTTGCGGTACCATTCCAGCATGGTAAATTCCGGGCTGTGCAACGGGCCGCCGATTTCTCCGTTGCGAAAAACTTTTGTGATCTGGAAAATTTTCTCGAAATGGTCGGTTTTATCGAAGGGGTTTTTGTGGCCTAGCAGTTTTTTCATTTGCAATTCGGGAGAGTGATTGAGGTAGCGGGGCCCGCCTTCGGCGGACTTTCCCCCACCCGTCGCGGCGGGGGTGCGGCGGGGACAATTTTTATCGTAAAATTTTGTTTCGAAAACATTGAGATGCGGCTCCATTCCGGGCGTTTTGACCATAATCGGCGTTTGCACTTCGACGAAATCCCGTTTTTTGAAGAAGTTGCGAATTTGCTGTTCAAATTCTGCGCGGGCGATGGCGAGATGGAGATGGTTTTTCATTTCAGATGGAGTGGATGGTGAGGTTTTTGTGATTGAGGAGCGCGAGTGCGGGAAATTTTGAAATGGCTTTTTGTGTCGCGGGTTTGCCGGTTTTTGATTGGTTTTGAAGTATTTTGAGAATTTGTGGCTTGTTTTTGAGCAGGACAAGGATATTTTTTGCTTTCAGGATGTAGGGGAGAGTGAGGGTGAGGCGGTCTTTGATCGGTGAGGTTTTTGGTGCGAAGGTGTGGACGACTTTTTGGCTTGGGATTGCGGGTAATAGTGAGGTTGATTTTGTGCTTTTCTCAGGAAAAATTGAGGCGATGTGGCCATCTTCGCCAATTCCAAGGATGATTAGATCGAACTTTGCTGGTAATTTCACTTCGTATTTTTTGAGAGTTTCGTCAATGGGCAGAGAAGTGTCGAAGAAATGTGAAAGTTTGAGGCCGCAGTCAGTGATGAGTTTGTAGTTGGAATTTTTGTCGGTGCGGGGGACGTAGCGTTCGTCGACTTGGAAGAAATTTTGCGAAGCTGAGTTGCCGTTTTGCGGGGGCTGTAAGCTGCAGGGAAATTTTGCTGGTGCAAAATTTCTGTCCCTGGGGATATTTTTTCCTAATATATTTGCAAGTTTTTTGTAAATTGGCCCGGGAGTTGAGCCGCCGGATAGGGCAATAGTTTTTGGTTTTATGGAGAGGATGAATTTGACTGTTTCGGTGGTGAAGGTTTTTTCTTTTGGGTGCATGAGGACGAGATGTTGGGAGGAGTGCTGGGCGGCAAGCAGCAGGGAAATTTTGCTGGTGCAAAATTTCTGGGGACATTAAGCTTCGCTTAATGTCGATCAAACCACTTGAATCCATCCATTTCGGTCAGATTATTTTGGGAATTTGGGCCGAGAGAGTCGTCGGCGTATTTTTCCGGATTCATGTGATTTTTTTTCATGAAATTGCTGATTGTGTCAACGATTTCCCAGGTGGCGATGATTTCTTGGAAGCTCAAAAAGTGCAAACGATTTTCGCGGATGACATCTAGAAGCAGTAGCGCGTGCTCCGGTAGACAATAGTCTCCGCTGCAGGCGATGGAAGCTTTTGTGGTGACTTCCTGCGATTGTGTTTCGTTGCCGATTTTATTGACCAGGCAGATGGACAATTTTTCTTCCGGTTGCAATTCAAAAATCAGCCGGTTCGGTTCTTCATCTTTGCCCTGGAAAGCGAATTTTTTCAATTCCACCACGACAAAAGTGTGTTTTTCACGCAGACGCTTGCCTGTGCGGATGTAAATAGGCGTTTTGTACCAGGTTTCGCGGTCGATAAAGAGACGGAGTGCTGCAAAAGTTTCGGCATGGGAATTTTTGGGAACGTTTTTTTCTTTGGTGTAGCCTTTGTATTGTCCAAGGACGATGTTTTTTTTCGATTCGATAAATTTCATCGCGGAGAGAATGGCGTATTTTTCACGATGCAAACTGTCGGCATTTTCGGTGATGGGAATTGACATGGCGATCAGGGCCAGAATCTGAAGCAAATGCGACTGAACCATGTCTTTGATTGTTCCCACCTGTTCAAAATATCCGGCGCGATCCTCTACACCGACTTTTTCGAAAGCGGTGATTTGGATATTGGCCACTGTCGGGCCTTTCATCATCAGATTCAGTAGGCGGTTGCTGTGGCGGAGATTGAGCAGGCTTTGGACCGAGGATTTTCCGAGGTAATGATCGAGAAGGTAAATGCAGTTTTCGTTGAAATAACGGGCTGTGAAGTGAAAGAGGTCGCGTGCACTTTGCGCATCCTGGCCGAAAGGTTTTTCGATGATGAGGCGCAGGTCTTCGTTTGGAAGAAAGCGGCTTTCACCCAGGTTTTTTATGATTGGTTTGAAGATTATTGGGGGGACGGAAAAGTAGGCGAGTTTGGTTGTTGAATTGCTTTTGGCGAGCGAATTTAAGTATTTGCGCAGTTTTATGAAATCGGCCTGTTCGGTGTATTGGCCGGCAAAGTAGCTGACATGTGCAAGCAGATTTTTGAGAAGATTTTGATTGATGTCTTTGTGTGCTTTTTTGATGGAATCGGCGAATTCTTTCTGAAATTCTTTGGAACTTTTTTCCGTGCGGGCAAAGCCAACGATATAAAAATTTTTAGGGAGACGATTTTGAACGGCGAGTTCATAAATGGCCGGAAAGAGCTTGATGCGCGCCAGATCGCCGGAGGCGCCGAAGATGATAAGAATGAAAGGTTTTTTGATGCGGAAGAGATTCATGACAAAAGGATAACAAAAGAGTTTTTATTGCGCCAGTGGGTGCTATGCCGGTGTGCCTTAATTTTGTGCTTAAATAAGGGATGATTGATGGGTTTTGTGATTATATTATTGTGATTTTGGGTACACGCTGGCTTGACTTTTTTGTAAAATAGTGTAGTTTGTGAGACTTGTAATTAATTATTTACTATGGTCAGGGAAAGTTTTCCAGTAAAAGTAGAGAATGGCAGGTTTGAAAATCTTGAAACCAGGGAAGTGGGGTTTTTGCTTGCAGAAATTCTGAAGCGTGCTTTGCAGTGTATTTCCTGTGAGGGCTCTGTGGCTCATCCGATAGATGTGAATTATCTTGTTGATCGTTATACGCGTGCTGGTTCTACTGATGGTGTTGTTTATCCAATAGATGTTCGTGGCATTGATATGAAAGTAAATCTTTGTAGGCCATGCAGTGACATATATTTCGATCAGGCTTGTCATGGTTTAGGTATTGCGCCTGTAACAGATGTTAACAGCAGGTTGACTGTGACAAGAGAGCTTTTGGAATGGGCAATAAGAGATAGAGAGGCGGCATTTGGCAAGAGGTTGGTGCGGGGTCGGGGTGCAGATGAAGATTTGCCAGTTTCGGGCTTAATGACAAGTAGGAGAGATGTAGCTTTTAAGAGGGAGCGTAATTTGGCAGCTCGAAGCAGGCGGCTTGCGCGAGTCGGTAGAGTGGAAGTCCCTGAAAGAGCTACTCGCAGTGCTTTAAGTGCTTTGAGAGCGAAGCTGGTTGAACTTGAGAGGCTTCAGGTGGATGGTGTTCCGAATGAAGATGTGCCGCGAATCTGTGAAGCAACCAGGAAGTTGATTATAGCTGCGAGGTATGTGCCTGTGAGTGTTTTGGCGATGCAGGTTGTTGAGGAAGCAAGAGGGATTGATGCTTACGGAAGAAGTAAGTTTGGTTGGGGCAAATCGGGCATGAGTAATACATCAGCTCCGGATGATTTTGATTCTTAATTCATTTGCGAGCCTCATGGCGAATTTTTGGGTGTGTTTGAAGACCTCTTCATAGGAAAGGGGTTCTTTTTTTGTGGCGTTGATGGCGTCTATTTCGGCTTTGAGTTCTGCGGGGGCGGTTTGCGTGATGATATCGTGGAGTTGTGCGTGACAAGAACGGGTAAATGCACTGGGCGTGTTTCTGGCTGCGGGGGAATGGAATTGGCCGACGGCCAATTCCATTCCAAGCATTTCAAAGAGAGAATCGATGAGATTTTCGTGGGTTTGCGCGTCTTGCGGTTGACCCGTAAGCGTGCCGTAAAGTGACTGGAAGATTGCTGTCCCGTATGAGGATTTGGCTACGATTTTGCAGAAGCGGTTTTGTTGCTGATCCCAATTGGCAAGAATTTCTCCGGTTTCTTTGTCATTTGTAGCTTCGTAATAAGCGGTGATTTTTTTAAATAGCATTTCCCTGTCTTTTTGTTGAAGTACTGCGGTGATTTCCACGTCATCGGAAAGTCTGTTTTGCAAATCATCATCTTGTAGAGTGAAAATAGCGCCGCCGCTCATGCCGGAGCCGATTTCATTGCCGAGTCTTCCGAGAACGATGTCGACCGCTCCTGTTTTGTATTCGCCGAAGTATTTGCCCGTGTTGCCGCCGATGACGGTCAGGCCGTGTGTTTCCCTTATACAGCCACGATCGGCAATGCTTCCCTGCAAAAATCTTTCGCCGCCGCGGACTCCGTAGGCGACGGTATTGCCGATAATTTCTTCAGCATTGGGGAAGCTCTGAAAATCGCCGACTGCTGCGTTGAGTGGATTTAAAATTACTATTCTGCCGCCGTTTTGGAAAGCGGCGGTTTCGTTTTCCACAGAGCCGGTGTGGATCAGAGTAACTCCATGTGTCACTCCTGTACCAAAGCCCTGGCCGGCTTCACCGCTTGTTCTGATGGTGATGCCTTGGGATGGCACTTTGATCAGTCCGCGAACAATCAGGCAGCCGAGAGTGGCGCCGATATCGCGTTGGCAGGAGGTTAGCGGCTCGATGGTGATGTCGATGGGGTCTTGCTCTGATTGTTGTGCTGTGTAGACTTTTTGGATGATTTCTTTGTTTGCGCGGTTTACTCTTGGACTTTCAAAATAAAAATTGATGTCGTTTGGAGGATAAGTGGGTGTGAATTTTCTTGCTCGGGACGCCAGGAGTTTGTCTACAGCTTCTCTTTGTGCCGTTTTGAAAACGGGTTGCGGTATTTCCAGGAATTTTGCGAAGTCGAATTTTTCCGCGTACTGCGCGTGTTCTTCCTTTAGGCGCATTTTGTCGCGGCGGCCTTTCATTTCTTCAACATGTCTAAAGCCCATAACTGACATATGTTTTCGGATTTCTTCCGCCAAAAATTGCAGAATGCGGATGCCGTTGTAGAGTAGTCTCTGAGCTTGTTCTTTATTGCCATTTTCATACGTTGCCATCAGTTCCGCCATGTCGCGCGAAGAGCCGAGAACATGTGAAATAGTGCGGCAGATGTTTGCCGGACAGGTTCCGTTACTGCAATTATTACAGAAGATGCATTTGAGCTGGGCGATAAGGATAAATGTTGCCATATGAACTTCATCGGCTCCCATCATGATTGCTTTTGCGACGTCGGCGCCGTGGCGGAAGCCGCCATCCACACCTACTAAAGTGTGTTCGAGGAGACCCTGTTGTGTGAGTATTGAGATCAAGTCGTCCAGCCCATCTTCTATCGGCAGGCCGGTTTCAAATTTGTCGGTCAAGGCTGCCGCTGCGGTGCCGCCGGCTGCGCCGCTAAGCTGGATTTGATCCTCGCCGGTTTTTACGCAGCCGGCGCCGATAGTTCCCACGTTTTCACCGGCGGTTATTTTTACAGCGATACGGGCTGTGGGATTCATCGCTCCCAGACGGTCGATCAGCGCCTGTAGGTCTTCGAAGCAATAGATGTCATGATTGGTAGCCGGAGAAATCAATTCCTGTCCCAGGCCGACTCCTCGAACTTCCGCTATCAATGGAGAAACTTTTGTTCCGGGCAAATGGCCGCCGACTCCAGGTTTTGCGCCCTGCCCGATCTTGATTTGTATTTCCGCAACTTCCGGTCTCGCCAGTGCCTGAATATCTATACCGAAACGTCCCGAGGCTACCTGTACCGAGCGGGGAGGCAGTCTTTCGCCATCTTTTCTTTCAAATTCACAACTTCCGCCTTCGCCATCATTGCGATACGATCCTCCTTCCCAGACAACCGTTCCATCCTCTTTTTCCAGCCACTTCCCTTTGTAAGCAAAAGCTCTGCCAAAAGCGATCCAGGCTTCTTTATTCATTGCACCCAATGAAATTCCCGCTCCGCGAAGAAGATAAGCAATAATATCATCGGCACTTTGGACTTCAGAAAGGGGGACTGCCGTTTCTGCCGGAACAAATTCCAAAAGATCGCGAATATTTACAGGGCCGCCTTCTTCTACCGCTGTTAAATAGGTTTCATAGACTGCGGCTTCATTTTTTAAAGTAAATTCTTCCTCGACCAGAGCGAGCAATTCATCATTACTAAGCCTTCCAAGTGTTTGTAGCGTTGCTTTTTTCGCTTCCAGTTCATCTTTGAATGCGGCTACTGCACAGTGTTCGAGATCCGTTTCGGAAAACTGGCTTGTAGCTTCCGCTTTTCCTTCCAGATGTGCCCGCATTGCCGCAATTCTTCGCTTTTTTTCCATTTTTGGCAGTCTGCCAAAATCCTTAAGCATCAGCCCTCCCGCTTCCTGCAGCATATTCATGACTTCTTTGCTGTAACCGTGTCGCTCTTTACTTTTTCGTAATTTTTTTGAATTGCCTTCGTCGCCTTTTGCTCTTTCAAACTGATTTTTCAATATGTCCGCAAGACTTAGACCTCCGAATTTGCTTTTGAAATTGGCGCCGAAAAATTCTTTCACAAATTCATCGGCCAGGCGGAGAGTTGTGAACTGCTTTGATCCGCGGTAACTGTCTACATTGGTCATGCCGAGTTTGCCCATATAGCGCAGCAGAGTGCTTTTGAAGGCCGCTCTTAAGGAAGTCTTCATCTGGGGTTTTGTCATTTTTTCATCCGTGGTTTGGCTTGTGGCGCCAAATTTCGCTTCGTCACCGTCTATCATTTCATAAATTGATCTGGGATGAACCGCTTTGATACCGCAGGAGATCAGAGTGTTGAATTCATGCTGATCAAAAATTTCTCCGGTGTCGTAAACCAGGCTGACGTTTCCGGCGAGCCCTTCGAGATCGAGTTGGCGTACTAGATGGGCGGCGAGAATGTGCGGGGGAATATATCCATCGTTTGTGCCCGTCGCCGCGCGATCTTCCAAAATGATAATTGTGTGTTCTTTACTTCTGGCCTGTGTAAGCACTTCCGCTGTGATTTGAGCGATTCTTGCTCTGCAGGCTTCTTCCGTTTTACCTTCAAAAACCGTGGAAATCCTGTGAACTTTCGGGCGTCCGTCTGCGGCATCTTCCGGCGTTCCATAAAGTGCCATGATCTGATCGTCGTCCAGTAGCGGATCATCGAGTTCGTATTGGGGATGGGGTTTGTAGTCTTTTGCGAACTCTATTTGTTCCGGACGGGCTCCGAGCCAGGTTTTGGTGGAAAAAGTTTTGCGCTCCTTGTCAAAATCAATAGACGGATTGGAAACCTGTGCGTATCTGGCTCTTAAAAATTTGCCCAATGAATGCGGCTCTGGTGAAAGCAGTGGATCGGCTTCGTCCGAGCCCATGCCCTCTATGGGGTCTTTGCCCCAGGCGATAATCTCCATCAATCTTTGCTGGCGGGCGCGGTTTAGGCCGAAAAGATTGAGGCGGGGATATAGCGTGCTGGGAGCTGCGCTTAAAGATTCTCTTATTTGTTTCAATTCAGGTGAATCGCCGGATGCACCTCCATTTGCCGTCTTTAATTTCAAAACTTTTGCTTCCGCGCGTTCGTTGAAGTCTTCCAATTGTGTATTTGCAAGGATTGCTGCAGTTGTTTCCTCAACATTTCCGGTTTTGCAATCGCGTCCGATGCTTACTATTCCGCCCGGTGCGATTTTGCGATATTTGACAAGTTTATGCCCTTTTCTGCTCGGCACTTCCGATGCCAAAACCTGTACACCATCCTCATAACCGACTCTTCTCAAAGGTCGCAGGCCGTTTTCATCGCGTGCGCCGACAATATTCTCGCCATCGATGCCGACTATGGAAATCGGGCCGATGGCTCGCATCGCTCCAAGAGAGCGTTGTACCCAATGAACATAGTTTTGAAATTTTTTGGGCATTTTTTTCAAATCGTCGCGCGCCGGATGGATGATAAAGCGAACGGCTTCAACGAGTGAGAGGCCGCCTTTGGCCATCAGGAAGCGCAGCACGCGGTCGAGATTTGCAGAATCGGAGGCGCGCGGCAGAATCGTTGTTCCATTTATTTTGTTTTTGCGCTCGAGATTGAGCAGAACTTTGAGCATTTTGTAGATGGAATTCACTTCACCATTGTGGGAAATAAGCTCAAAAGGATGAGCCAAAATCCACTCTGCCAAAGTGTTGGTGCCAAATCTGATGTGAACAGTGCCCGCATCGGTGATGAAATCTTCGCCGAGGAGATCGGGGTAAAATTTTGGCAGTTGCTTGCCTGTGAGCATTCCTTTGTAGACGGTGACATCGGGAACGAGTGAAACGATGTCGATTTCCGGTAATTCCCTTGAGATGTCCAGTCTCAGGTCAAAAGTCGCTTTTATTAGTTTGTCTTCCGAGCGTATGTTTCTGGCCCAGGTGACTTTGTAAATCTCAGGCATGGTGACTTTTGCGCGCGAACTGAGAATTGACGGGTCAGTATTTTCTTTTGCAATTGAAAAAATTTTCAGTCCGTATTTTTCCGCCAGGCGTTTTATTTTGCTGCGAATTTTATCCATTTCATGCCTTAGTGCCGGTGGGACAAAAAGGTGGCCGCGATGTAGAGATTCGTTTTTATCAAGTGGTATTGGCTCTTTGAAAGTTGTGCGTTGCAAATAGCCCTGCATGCCGTGTTCTTGCGCGTCGTTTTTTGTGCGCACTGCAATTCCCGCGCCATCGCCGACTGGTATGCCATCCGGTCCTAGAATTTTTCCGCCGCGATGTTCATTGTCGCGCGCCATTTGCAGAAGGAAATCTGTAGCTTCTCTGCTTGCCCCGGGAAACTGCGCTGCGCCGATACCACAGGCTTCAAATCCCGGATCCGCCAAAGCTTCCTGCAAAAGTTCAGGATTGAACTCTTCTCCCGTGAGCCTGATTTCTTTGTAGAGCAGATGGTTTTCTTTTACAGAAAAATCTTTGAATTTCGGCATAAATAAAAATTAGCGCAACTTTAGCATGCCTAACAATGCTTTTAAGAAAATTTTATTGCCAATCAGTGTGAAAAGTGCCTTCTTGGCCTATCTTTGCGTAACCATGCGCTCCGAAGAAGTCGCGTTGGGCCTGGGTGAGGTTTTGGGGAAGTTTTTGTGCGCTTAAAGTGTCGTAATAAAAAAGGGAATTGCCGACTGCGGGAATTGGAATGGCATATGCGGTGGCGATAGCAATGAGGTGGCGGAGAGAATTTTGCTTTTCGTCGGTAAAAAGAAATTGTGGAAAATTATGCGTTTGAAATTCGTCAAGAAGGCTTGATCTGATGATGCAGCCGTTTTTCCAAATTCTGGCGATTTCCGGTAAATTTATTCTCCAGTTATGCTCTTTGTTTGCGATGGCGATAAGATCAAAGCCCTGGAAATAGCTTAATATTTCGCATAACTCGAGAGCGTCCTGTGTCAGTTTGATTAAAGTTTTTTTGTCGGGGATTTTTATCTGGGAATTTAAGACTTGTGGCAATGCTATTTGTCTGCGTTTTTCAAAAGCGGACAGGATTCTGGCGTTGACCGCTGAGGTGATTGTGGGGGTGGCAATGCCATAATCGAAGCTGGCTATGGATGTCCATTTGCCGGTGCCTTTTTGCTCACCATGATCCCTGATTTGATCTATCAGATATTGTCCTTTTTCGTCTTTTTTGCGGAAAATTTTGGCGGTGATTTCGACGAGAAATGATTTTAGATAATCTGTTTTGTTCCAATTTTCAAATGTTTTAGCGAGTTCTTCGTTGCTCAATTTGCCGAGGTTTTTCAGGATGTCGTAAATTTCCGCGATCAATTGCATGATGGCGTACTCGATGCCGTTATGAACCATTTTTACAAAATGTCCCGAGCCATTTTTCCCCATATAGCTCACGCATTTTGCCGATTTCGCAGTATCTTCATCCGCTGCGATTTTTGTGAGAATCGGTGCGACTTTTTCGTATGCTTCCCGATTTCCGCCCGGCATGATGCTGGGGCCCTTAAGTGCGCCTTCTTCGCCGCCGGAAATTCCCATGCCGATGAGGCTGATTCCGCTTGATTCAAGTGATTTTTGCCTTTGCTCCGTATCTTTGTAATAACTGTTGCCGCCGTCCATGATGATGTCGCTTTTTTCAAGATGAGGGAGCAGCTCTGAGATCACCTCGTCAACAGCCTCGCCCGCTTTTACCATGATGATGATTTTGCGCGGAGATTTGAGGCTTTTGACAAATTCTTCGATTTTTACGGTGCCCAAAATTTCAACTCCGGATTTTGATGAATGTCCGTATTTTTTTATAAATTCCGTAGTTTTTTCAAGCGTGCGATTGTATACGCTGATTTGGAATCCTTTATCAGCAATGTTTCGAGCCAGATTTTGTCCCATGACAGCCAGCCCGATTAGACCGATTTCCGATTTTTCCATTTTTAGCATGCCCTTTAAATGTTTTTATGCCGGATTATATTTGTGCGAATTGCCGTTTTTATGAGTCGATTTGTATTCTAGATATTTTTCGTGTTCTTTCAAAATGATTTTCATTACCTGGGTCTGGCTTTTTGCGATGTGGATCCAATCGAGATCACTTTTGCTGATTAATCCGTCGCGAAGCGAGTATTTTTTGACCCATTTGATAAGCTCCGTCCACATTTCGCCGTAGAGAATTATGGGAATCGGCTGAACATGCTTAACCTGAATCAGTTGCCAGGTGTAAAAAAGTTCCAGACAGGTTCCTATGCCGCCCGGAGTGATTACAACGACATTGGAAAGAGCCATAAAATTGTCCAGGCGTTTGCTGAATTTGTTGAAATGTTTTTTGATTTCGAGGTGTTTGTTACCTTTGTTTTCAGTAGTAAGTTTGATTGTGAGACCGATGGAGTCGGCATGATGGTTTGGGTCTCCGCTGTGATGCCCGGCATTTGCGGCTTCCATCATTCCTGGCCCGCCGCCGGTGACGATATCGAAACCGTGATGGCCGATTTTTTTGGCCAGATTGAAAACGCGTTTATAGATTTCATCGCCTTTTTGGATTCTGGCGGAACCGAAAATAGTTACGCGGAAATCATCTTTTTTCAGTTCTGATGCGAGAGAATGGGTGTTTTGATTTTTGCGTTTTGCCTGTTTGGCCATGCAAAATTTTTGTTAGTTTTTGCTTTTGTTAATTATACCAGAAAAAAAGAAGAGTTTTAAGGCGGAATCCGGGGCAGTAAAGCGGAATTGCTTTGAATTTCGCGCAGCATATTGCCAAAATCTGATTACTTGCTATAATGCTCATCTTTGTAGCTGATTTTTATGGAAAATAAGGAAATGTGTAGAAATTGTCCGGTTGTCAGTCTGGACAAGGATCATACAATCGCACAACAAGTAGATGTCGAGGGGGAGCGAATTTTTACTTTGTTCGATGGGGTGCATGAATTTTTGGACAGTCAAAGGGAATTGCATCGTCGTTGCGTTGTTGCCACCGCGGTGGACGATTCGGCTGCGAAGATTCAATTGGATAAGGGGGGAGTTAATCGAAAACTTCAAAACGGTGCTTTCGATGTTTATGGTCTAAAAAAATTGTCGAGCAAACCCTATGTTTATGTTGATGAAACCGGGTCGCTTGTTGAATTTACCGGAAGATGGTTTTTGCATGATGAGGCCGGTTTTCCCTTGAGGGTGCAGCATAAAGTGGAGAGGTCTCTTGAGGGTTATGGTCACTTTCAGAGTCGTGTTGCCCGCGGTGTTTATAAAGATTTCCGTTTGTTGAGAGCGCATTTGGCGGGAAATCAGGGTGAAAATTTGAGAATGGTGCATATTTCCGATCCTGTTGATTTGCATTATATGAAGTCCGATCCGGAAACCGTGATGATACGTGTGGAGCGGGATGGACGATGGCTTACAAGATGGAAGATTCATCACGTTTTAGGGACTCTTTTGAATGATTCGGGAGTTTCCCCGGGAGCAGTTTTTGATACGGTTTTTGCTGATGGGACCCCCGTGCAAATTGATTCAGGTGAACTTGCGAAAGATCACATGGCTTATGTGCGCAGTGCGGTCTGCACAATGGGGGAAATGAGTTTTACTTTAGGTCGTGGTAAATTTGGCGAGCGGATAGTTTATGAAAAATAGGCTTAAATTATTTGAATTTTGTGCGGCAAAGTTGATAAAAATTTGTGAAACATTTCTTTTGTAAGTTCTAGCGATGCGCTGTTGTCGTTCGGATGAAAATTGACGAGTTCTGCTTCATACATTTCGCGGTCGATATAAACCTCCACTTCGGTGTTTTTGTCATTTAGGAGACCAAAAGGGGAGACTGCGCCTGGATATAAATCGAGTTTAGTTTTAAGTTTTTCGGCATTGCCAAAACTGATTTTTTTATCATTCACAATTGTGCCGATTTTTTTCAAGTCGGCTTTTTTGTGCGCGGGAAGGATCACCAGAAAAAATCTTTGACCTTTTTTGTCGCGCAAAAAAAGATTTTTGCCGGGAATTCCGGGAACGGTTTTGCAATGGATTTCCGCTTCTTCACAAGTGAAAACAGGTGGATGGGTATGGAGGATATAGGCTATTTCATGTTTGCTTAAGTATTCTTCGACGGTTTGTATGATGTTCATATGCAAAGATAATAGCCTTAAAATGTCGAGAGGAGAATGTTAATGCGGATTCTGTGTTTTGCGTGAGCGTTTTTTTTGCGAGCTTTTTAGTGTGTAATACAGCGAAAATATGGCGAAGAAAACGTTGAGATAAAAGAAAATCCAGCTTTTTTCAAAGTAGCTGAAGAGAGCTATCAGGGCGCTGCCGAGCGTAAGCGCCAGATTGCGTCGAATTGTTCCCATTTGAAATGCGTAGCCGAGTCCAATGCCGCAGAGTCCAAAAATTTTACGCGTTGACTTTTCTTTTTTCAATGCTTAGACTTGCTTTCGCAAAATTTCGATTCTTAAAGTGCCACTTTAAGAATTATTTCGTTTATAAAGTCTATTTATGAGTAATCAAAATGATCCCGTTTCCCAAATAAAAGCTGCGGAAGAGGATTCAAAAAAGAAAATTGAAAAGGTGCGAAAAGATATTGAAGAGGATTTGGCTATTTTTAGCGAAAAACTTGCTGAAAGAACTGAAAAATATGCAAAGGGCTTGAAAGAAAAGGGATCGGAGGTTTTGGAGAATGTTAAAAAAGAAGCTTCTGAGCTTTTAAAAAATAAAATGGCGATTGCGGAAAGCGAGAAAAATAAAATGCTTACCGAAGCGGCGAAAAAGAAAAAGGAGGCAATTAACGAGGTGATAAATACTTTTTCACTTCATATAAAAGGGTAAACGATATGGCAATTGTAAAAATCAAGAAAATACAGATTGTGGCTTTGCGTCCGCATAAGGAGAAAATTTTGGAAATTTTGCAAAATTCAGGAGTTGTGTCCGTTCTGGAATGTAGTGGAAATGAGTCTGCCGATGGGGCTTCCTACGTCGGCATCAATGATCTTCAGAAAACGGAATTGCTTTATGCCAATTTGGAGTTTGCAATAAATTTATTGTCAAAATTCGCTAAGAAAAAGGGATTATTTGTGTCTTCGTTGGCGACAACTATCGAGGCAATCAAGGAAAAGGAGCGGCAAATCGATTACGAAGCGATAATTGATAAGTGTGTGGAAATAGAAGATTCTCTTGTGAAAGCCAGAAATGCTATTTCTACATTTAAGAGCGAGTTTGAAACATATAAGCCGTGGAAATCATTAAAAATAAAGCTTTCCGATGTTGCCGGCACGGAGGAGACGGATGTTTTAGTCGGCAGTGTGAAGACGATTGTTGTGAATGCACTGATAGAAAAACTGCACAGAGTGAGTAATTTTGTAAGCATCGATATTATAGATCAAAATGCCGTTGACAGCTGTCTTATGATTATCTTTAGTAAAGAGCTTGGAAAGGAGATCGGCAGTATTGCAATGGAAAATAAATTTTCCGCAGTTGAGTTGCCCGATTACAAAGGTTTGATGAAAGAATATCTGAAAAGTTTGGAAGATCGCACAGAAGGATTTGAAAATGATATTGAAAAGAATGAGCGAGAACTTTTGGATTTGTCGAAAAATCTTGATGATTTGAAAATAATTTACGATTATTTTGGCTGGCAGAAGGAAAAACTTGAGGTTTCGAAAAAATTCGGCGAAACAAATTACAGTTTTATAATCAATGCCTGGATTCCCGAAAAAAATATCGAGAGTTTAAAGGAGGATTTGAAATATGAAACGGAGGAGTTTGAAGTTACTGAAATCAAAATGAGTGAAAATGAAGTTCCGCCTGTGATAATAAGGAACGATAATTTTATTTCTCCGTTTGAGACAGTTACGAAAATCTACGGATTGCCAAAATACAATGAAATGGATCCCACACCGTATCTTTCTATATTTTTCATTTTATTTTTCGCTCTTTGCCTTACGGATGCGGGATATGGACTGTTGATGGTTTTGTTGACAGCGTTGGCGCTTAAATATTTGAAGATGGAAGATGGAATGAAAAAGCTTGTAAAGCTTTTAATGTATGGCGGTATGGTTACTACCGTAATAGGCGCGTTGTTTGGCGGGTGGTTCAGTTTGACACCGGATCAGGTGCCTGAGTTTTTGACAAAAACAACGGAAAGCGGCGAAAAACTTCTTATTTTCCAGAAAATAAACGCATTGACCGATCCGATTACGGTATTGATTATTTCGCTTGCGCTTGGCTTTGTCCAAATTTTGATGGGTGTTGTTATAAAATTTATCCATGATTTTAGAAAAAATAATAAAAAAGAGGCTTTATTGGATAGCGGAACATGGGTATTTATGCTTTCAGGAATAGGGTTTTATATTCTTGCCGTTTCCGACGTGTTGCCTCAGGGATTGCAGTTATTTGCAAAATGGTGGGTGATTATTGCGTCATTGGTTTTGATTTTTACTCAAGGAAGGGATAAAAAAAATATTTTTTCAAAGCTTATTTCCGGCGTTTTGAGTCTTTATGCTTTGGTGGGTTATATGAGCGATGTACTTTCTTATTCACGATTGTTGGCTTTGGGCTTGGCTACATCGATTATTGGTCTTGCTGTCAATACGATCGTTAGTCTTGCCGGAGGAATTCCTTATATAGGATGGTTTTTTATGATTGTCGTATTTATAGGGGGACATATTTTCAATCTGGTGATAAATACATTGGGAGCGTTTATTCATTCCGGTCGTTTGCAATTTGTTGAATTTTTTACAAAATTCATGGAAGGAGGAGGCGATGAATTCAGGCCTTTAAGCAAAAAAAGCAGATATGTTTACATAAAAAATTAACTTAATTAATAATTAACCAAAATTAAAATGGCAGAATTTTTCGCACAATGGGGTGGTCTTGCACTGGCACTGGCCGGAGCGGCTGTTGCTGTAATATTGGGGGGTGTCGGTTCTTCGATCGGCGTAGGGCTTGCGGGGCAAGCCGGAGCCGGAGTTACGACCGAGCAGCCTGAAAAATTCGGTAAAGTGCTTGTTTTGGAAGCTTTGCCGGGTACGCAGGGAATTTACGGATTCCTTATAGGTTTCTTGATACTTCTTTTCACCGGTATTCTGGGTGGAGGAGCAAAAGAAATTTCCATGGCACAGGGTTGGCAACTGTTTTTTGCCTGTTTGCCTTGCGGATTCGCTTGTTTGTTCTCGGGTATCAATCAAGGCAAAGTTGCTGCCGCCGGTATGAATATGGTCGCAAAAGATGCTGCTCTGATGGGTAAAGCCATGGTGCTTGCGGCAATGGTTGAAACATATGCTGTATTGGGATTCCTTATAAGCGCTTTGTTAGTATTCTTTATCAAACTATAAATCATGGCTTTAACCGATATATTAGGTAAAATTGGGAAAGAAGCGGAGGATCGGATTAAAAAATTCGAGCGGGAGTTTGAAGAAAAGAAAGCTAAGCTCGAAAATGAAGCCGAAGAGAAACAGAAGCAAATTAAAAATGAAATGAATGCGAAGGTTGAGGAAAACAGTAAAAAAATAATTGAGAAAGCTGAAATACTTGCTGAAAGAGAAAGAAAGGGTGTTTTTTTGCGCGCAAAAAGAGATATGCTTATCGAATTGTTGGAAGATGCCGTGAAAGAGCTTGCAAAAAGTGATGATTATGAAGCGGTTTTGGAGCAGATGCTTACAGCAGTTTCACTCGAGGGGGACAATATTGTTGTTGTTTCCGCAAAAGGCAGAGAAAAGGAAACCAAAAGCGTTATAGAACGGGCCGGTAAAAAATATATTTTATCGCAAAAAAGCGCGGATATTGCCGGTGGTTTTATTATTCAGACAGACAAAGTGGAAATTGATAATTCGTTTGAAACGATTATCGGGGATCAGTTGCGTGAGGATTTGGAAATAAAACTCAATAAACTATTATTTTAATGACAACAAAATACGATTTTGCTTATAGTGTGGGCCTGGTTCGGGCGTTGGAAACTCTCCTTTTGACTGAAAATGAAGTGGAGAGGATGATGCTTGCAAAATCCGCAAAAGAGGCTTTCAAAGTCTTGAATGAGTTTGATTATGCCGATAATAAAGCCGGTATTGAAGATGCTTCGGAATTTCAAAAAGTGCTGGATGAAGGTTTGATGGATATAAAAGAATTTTTGGTTAATGCTACGCCGGATAAGAGGATTTTGAACATTCTTTGGCATCAATATGATTTTCATAATATAAAAACGCTTTTAAAAGCTAAATTAAGCGGTCAATCGTATGAGGGAGTGAAAATTTTGATGAATGGAATGGGGGCAATTTCTATTTCATCTTTAAAAAATTATATATTTGACGGACAAAAAGATCGATGGGGCATTGATGAGTGTATTGAAAA
>JACQRJ010000016.1 GCA_016206505.1 Candidatus Peregrinibacteria bacterium
CCTATTGCCGCCGTGTTTCACATATGATACACTTTTGTCATATTTATGAAAAGCAAAAGAAATCTTTTAGAAAAATTGAAATCTTTACCACATTTTGAGAAAGATGTCATATTCCATCTTGGAAAGGATTTGGGTCTTAAAAATGCAACGATTGATACATATATCAGCCGATTTTTGAAATTCAGAGAAATTATCAAGTTAAAAAAAGGCCTCTATGTATCTTCGGATTTCTTTGGAAAAAATAAAAACGATATATCCTATTCATTTTATCTCGCAAATGTTATCCGCAAGCCATCATACGTAAGCTCTTGGGCGGCCCTCCAGTATTACAATCTCGCTACCGAAGCAATTCATTCTATTAACTCGATAACGCCGAAAGTAACCAGGGAATATCAAACTAAGGCTGGCAATTTCTCATATCAGTCGATCAAAAAAGAACTTTTCACAGATTTTTCCCTGGCAAAAGGCAAATTTGATTTTTTTATTGCATCTCCGTCAAAGGCACTGTTTGATCTTTTATATTTTAGAACAAATCAGTTCCGGAGTATCTCCTCTGAAAATATAAAAGGATTAATCGAGGAATTACGTATAGATATCGATGAGATGAGTAAAGACGAACAGGAAAAATTTTATTCAATGATAAAAAAATACTCTCATGAGTGAACAGATAACCACAATCCTAAAAAGAAAGCTGGAAGACCTGGTTGCCGCCGACGGTCTTGACGCGGAAACACGACGTAATGGGCTTAAAGAAGAGTTGCAGTATTATGTTCTCAACTTTATTTACCATCATCCCGAATATAGTGGCTGGATTATGTATGGTGGTTCGGCCCTCCGCATTATTCACGGACTTGACCGAATGTCGGTTGATTTGGATTTTGAAGTCTCCCATGCGATAACCGGAAAATTTTTGGAGGAATTAAAAAAGGAGATCGAGGCACATTTCCTCAATACCTACGGCTCAGGTTCAAATTTTATGACTGCCAAAACTACTACGGGTCGAGGGCTGTTACTTAAATTTTATGTAGGTAAGGAACTCAGCTTTGGGCATCCATCAAAGCAGGTTCACGTCAAGATAGATCTCAACCACTTTGTCGCACCAAAGACTGTCATTGAACGCAGACCAATCAACCGTGACCAGCTTTCTTTTGTTATTGTCACCTATAACATGGCTTCTCTTATGGCGAGCAAACTCGCCGCTATTTTTCTACGGGGAACCCGTGGCGTAGGCAAAGCTATTTATGGAGAAAAAGGCCGTGATATTTATGATTTGCTCTGGTACATGGGTAAAAAGGTGGTACCGGATTTTGATTACCTTATCGCTAAGGGCATCGATGTGAAAAACCCTCGTGCGCTGTTCGATAAGCTCACGCTTCAGATGAACAAGGTAAGCGACAATAATCTTAAGCAGGACATGGAACCGTTGTTTGTAAATAAGGCTTTTATCGGAAATTGGCTCAAAAATTGGCGGGAGAGTTATCTGCAATTGTTGGATGAATACAAGATCCGCACCGTAAGGGAGCTTGAGCGTATCAGCATCCATCAAGACTTTCATACCGATATGTTCTCTTTTGTATACTGGTATACGACAGAGGAGGGAGGATCAATCAGAATTGTCTACAACCTAAGCGAATATTGGATTTTGTTTGGCGAAGGTAATTTACAAATTGAAATAAATAAGAGTTTGGAAGATAAGATAGATTTGAGTGGTAGCAGAATAGGCAATCATCAGACTTCAGAGAAAAAGCTCAAACAGTACGCAACGCTTTTTTATCAGAAAATCGAAAAATACTTCAAAAAAACCAATGGAGTTATGCTCGGTGATACCATCATTACCAAAGTCATACGTATGACAGCCGACAGCCTGAATCAAAAAGAGCAGATCGTACTCAATAAATCGGCTCTGCTATCGTGCGAGCTTGATGATTTATTGAAATAAAAATTTTCATACTGATAAAAAAGACCTTCCTGGATTTTTTCCTAAAAGCAAAAATCCGTGTTAAATTGAAATCTGAAAATCTTCATTTAACCTCATTTTTCTTATGTCCTCTCTTTCCAAAACCGACCAAAAAGCGCTCAACTGGATGCGGAAATTTTGCCGTTACACCGATTACATCGGCGCTGCTCAATTGTATCTGAAAGAAAATTTCTTCCTCGATGAGCAGTTAAAACCGGAGCATTTCAAACCGCGCATTCTGGGACATTGGGGCACCGTGCCCGGGCTGAATTTTATCTATGCAAATCTCAACTACCTCATCTACAAGCACAAATGCAAAATGTTACTGATCACCGGCCCCGGGCACGGTGCTCCGGCAATCCTTGCAAACCTTTACCTCGAAGGAACTTTGGAAAAATTTTACAAAGACTACACTCTGGACGCTAATGGCGCAGGCCGCCTCATCCACGATTTCAGCTGGCCCAAAACAAAATTCCCAAGCCATGTCACCCCCACTGTCCCCGGCTCCATCCTCGAAGGCGGTGAACTCGGCTACAGCCTTTCGACAGCTTTTGGCGCCGCCATGGACAATCCAGACCTCATCGTCGCCGCCATCGTCGGTGATGGTGAAGCCGAAACCGGCCCCATCGCCGCCGCCTGGCACAGCATCAAATGGTTCAACCCAAAAACTTCCGGCGCAGTACTCCCGATAGTTCACATCAACGGTTACAAGATCTCCAATCCCACCCTTTTCGGCACCATGGACGACACTGAACTCACCCATCTTTTCAAAGGCTATGGTTATGAACCTTTAATTGTCAGCGAACCGAATGTCGAAAAAAAGATGCTGCAAGCCACGGAAAAAGCTTATCAAATCATCCGCGAAATCCAAAAACAGGCCCGCAAATCAAAAACGCCTCCGGCAAAACCCAAATGGCCTGTAATCCTCCTCCGCACGCCAAAAGGCTGGAAAGGTATTCATCAATATCATCATCATCTGGTTGAAGGCTCTTTTCATTCTCATGGTATCCCCATCGGCCATCCATCCACGGACAAGGACGCTTTGCAGGCCGTGGAGAAATGGCTTCAAAGCTATGAAATCCATGAACTCATAGACAAAAAAGGCCGCCCCAAAAAAGAGATTCTCAGCTTCCTCCCCAAACAAAAATACCGCATGGGGGTAAACCCCCACGCCATCGGCGGTAATTTTTACAAAAAATTAAGCATCAAAAGTCTTTCAAAATACGAAATCGATTTCAAAAAACGCGGATCGGTAAAAGGCAGCAGCATGATTCAGGCCGGAAAAATGCTCCGCGATATCATCGGCGACAACAGGAAGAATTTTCTGGTTCTCTGCCCGGATGAACTTGAATCAAACAAGCTCACAAACGTTTTTGAAAAAACCAATCGCGCCTACATGTGGCCGATAAAAACCACCGACGAACATATTGCAAAAGAAGGCCGCGTCATGGAAATGCTGTCAGAACACACACTTCAGGGCTGGTACCAGGGCTATCTGCTTACCGGCCGCCATGGAGTTTTTGTCAGTTATGAGGCCTTCGCCACCATCATCACCAGTATGGTCGATCAGTACGCAAAGTTTCTGAAACAGGCCGGAAATGTTCCCTGGAGAAAACCGGTTGGCAGTGCAATTTATATTCTCACCAGCGTTGGCTGGCGCCAGGAGCACAACGGTTTTTCCCATCAAAATCCTTCTTTCGTCAGCAATGTTTTGCAGAAGCATGGAGAATTTTGCCAGATTTATTATCCCGCGGACGCAAACAGCATGATCGTTGCGCTTGAAGAAACTTTAACAAAGAAAAATTCCATCACAGTGATAGTTGCGGACAAAAACAATCTGCCGCAATGGCTTAGTTTAAAAGAAGCGCGCGAGCAGTCAAAGACCGGCATCGGCATCTGGCAATGGGTTTCAGGCAAAGAAGCCTCAAAAAATCCCGATGTTGTTTTGGCTTCCGCCGGCGACGGCATCACTCAGGAAGCTCTCAATGCGGTCAAATTTTGCAAGGAAGTAATACCCGAATTGAAAATTCGTTATGTAAATGTTTCCGAATTAACCTCTCTCGGTTTGGGTGATTATTGTTCTCATGGCCAGACTTGCCTTACCCAGGAAGGAATCGATCATTATTTCACCAAAGACAAACCTGTAGTTTTCAATTACCACGGCTACATCAATGACATCGAGCAGATTCTCTGGCCGCATGCCAATCCAAAACGCTTCACTATTCACGGTTATCAGGAGCGCGGCACTACGACCACTTCTTTTGATATGGCCGTGGCAAACGGCGTTAGTTGCTATCACGTCGCGATGGATTTGATCAAACAGGGCGCAAAAAACAATAAAGCGGTCGCCCGAAAAATGGATAAAATTTTGAAACAATTGCAGGATCGCATCGATATTCATCAAAATTATATTTTTGATTACGGCGACGATCCCGATGATGTAAAAAACATGAAATGGTAAGCAAAAAGGCCACTACAAAAAATATCATAATCCTCGGAGCCGGCTTCGGCGGTTTAAATGTCGCTCAAGTTTTGCAAAAAAACCTTTCTCAGGCGGCTTTAGCGGAATCGCACAAAATAATCCTCATCGACAAAAGCCCCTATCACGTCTACACCGCAAATCTCTACGAAACCGCCACCGCTTATGCTAAAAAAATCACTCCCGATTGCCAAAGAATTCTCAAAGAAAGCGTTGCAATCCCAATCACCGAGCTAATCGATAACAAAAAAGTCACCTTTATAAACGCTGAAGTTTTGAGCATAAATCCTGAAAAGAGAGAAATAGAATTAAAAACCCACCGGCAAAAAACC
The DNA here is from genome assembly GCA_016206505.1 of Candidatus Peregrinibacteria bacterium. Lineage (GTDB taxonomy): Bacteria > Patescibacteriota > Gracilibacteria > UBA1369 > LOWO2-01-FULL-3 > JACQRJ01. Next base: position 4,769 of record JACQRJ010000016.1, read on the forward strand.
GACAAACTTCTAAATTATGAAGTCCTCATTTTGGCCCTAGGCGCCGCCACCAACTATTTCAACATCCCCGATTTAAAAGAAAACTCTCTGCCCTTAAAAACCATCGAAGATGCTTTAAAAATCAACTGCGGCCTAAACCAACATTTCCTATACAACTACAAAAAAACGCCACCGCCAAAAGTAGCGATCACAATCATGGGTGGCGGCGCCACAGGTGTTGAAACCGCTGCCGAAATGCGCGGTTTTCTAAACCATCTTGCTAAAAAATACCATTACCCCAAAGAAAAGATCAAAATTAAACTCATCGAAGCCGGCCAGACTCTCGCCGGCCTGGGAGAAAAAGGCACCGAAATCATCAAAAAACGCTTCAAAAAACTCGCAATCGATATTCATCTCAATTCTCCAATTCAAGAAGTCACAAAAAACAGCATTACCATCGAAAGCAATCATCAAAAAAAAGTTTTGCCTTCGAATTTTGCCATTTGGACAGGCGGTGTTATGGTTAGCCCTCTTGTGCAAAGGGTTTTCGGCACGGAAAAAACCCGCGGCGCGATTGAAATAAACGAACACCTGCAAAGCATCAAATACCCCGAAATATTCGCCATCGGCGACAACGCATACTTCACCGATCCCAAAGATATTACAAAAAGACTGCCATTACTTGCCCAGATTGCTTTTCGGCAAGGCCGGTTTTTGGGAAAAAATATTTTAAACTACCTCAACAAAAAGCCTCTAAAAAATTATCATCCCGCATCCCCCATCTATCTGTTACCCATCGGTGGCCGCTTTGCAATCATGAAAATCGGGAACCATCTTTTCAAAGGCCGGCTACTTTGGTATCTCCGCCGCCTTATCGATCTCCGCTATTCGCTTCTGATCCTGCCTTTTTTCAAAGCCTTAAGAAAATGGCTCTTCAGCCACAAGATTTTCCTCAAAAATGATTAAAGTTTTTTTAAAATTCTTTCTGGATCATCGATAATACCATCCAGTCTTTCAGCTATTTTCAAAAGTCTGATCTTGATTTGAGATAATCTTTCACGATCTTTCAAAAGCTTTCTTTTTGCTTCTTTTTCGCCCATTGATACCTATAAATTTTTAATCTTTTCCATCGCCGCCTTCGGGTCATCCGGCATCAACACGATAGCATGTTCATAATCGCCTTCATCCGGCTCCACATAATCTTCTAGCTCCAGAAAAACTTTATACTTCCCATCGATTTTCTTTGCATAAAAATACATATTACGACTGGTATGCGGTCTTTGTTTAACAAATTCTTTAGGGGGACAAATAATGGGATTCAGATCATTGGATAACCACCAACCTTTCGGCAGATATTTTCTCAAACTTGTAATAAATGATTTTAACACTTTGACCCTTTCTGCCGTCTCTTTTGTTCTTTCCTTTTTTGACACTCCAGCGATACTCTTATAAAGATCTTCCCGTTTACCATTTTGACTTAAAATATCATAAAGAATCCTTTGTAATTCAACCTGCAAATTACGCATTTCTGGCTCAAGTGAGCCGTGTGTCACAAAGTATCGATCTATCCTCTCAATCAAAGCCTGCGCATGAGCCGCAAGAGTACTTCGCATATTTTCGTTGATCTCCATCTCTTCAGTTAGAGATTTCCCTTCTTGATAATCAAAACCTTCTTCTTTCAACATCGAATGAAAATCTTTCACATCGTCCTTTATGGCTTGCTCATTTAATTCTGGATTTGGCATTTTTGTTTTTGTTTAATAATCACTGGATATTATAACACATTTGTGCCCAGAGCGCAACCGCACGCGCTACTTTTACTTCTTCCTCCTTTCCGCCAATTTTCGCGGCACATAGCAATCAATCATTTGAAAAATATCGTTCACGCTTCTGCCATAAAAATTTCCCAATACAGACCTTATCTGAGCACGAGCCTTTTCCCTATCCACCCCGCCAAGAAATCGATCGCAAAATTCATCAAAAATTGCCGATTTCCCCGAACTGAGAGCCTCAGGCTTCAGCCAATACAAGCGAAAATCCTCGGCAAAGGATTCTTCGACATAGTAACCGCTCGCCTTGCCATCAGTCAGTTCAAAGGAATCTACATATGGCGAATGTTTGGTAGCTTCCAATTGAGATAAGACAATATATCTGTCAAAAATTTCTCGCGCTCTATCATCTCTGGAAACCCGTTTCTCCATTGCATGTCCCAGCTCATGCAGTAAAACAGGGATCAACATGGGCTTTTTCTCAACTCCGGTCGAAACTATGACATCTCCTGTGAAATTATGATTATGACCGCGCACCGTATTTGGATCATTCGGCTTTGCAAAAATTATCTTATTTGCCAGAGGCAAAGCTATTTTCTCAATCCCTGTTTGGCCAAGCACGTCTTGCAGCTCTTCCAGCCGATCTTCAGCGCCCACTTCCGCCTCCACTGGCACGGCATCTCTCTTTGCAAAACCTTCAAACATTTCATCTGATAATCTGTAAATTGGATCTCCCAGAAAAGCAGCCCGAGCATATTGCTTACATTTTTCATCATCACGCAACAAATTTTCCCACTCTGTTTTGCCAAGGCTGTCCGCCAAAGCCGATAAAAAAGACACGCGCTTGCCTAATAATTTTGCAAATCCGAATTTTGAATCTCCAATCAAAAATTCAAGAGGAACACGCACCTTTATAAATTCCAAGCGCTCTTCAAAGTCTTTTAATGTTTTGTCGGTAACTTTGGTGGGAAGCAAAGCCTTCACAGCAAATTCACACAGCTCTTTCGGCCATTTATCGGAAGAAAGTACTTTTCTTATCTGCGCCTTTTCATCATCTGTAAATCTTTTCTCGGTATAAATATCAAATCGAACTTCATCCACAACAGCCATTGCCCCATGATCGCCGGGCTTTGTATGCTCCGTTAAAGCAGCCAAATCTTCCGGCTTTCGGCTAATTTCAAGACCTGCGTCATCAGCTTCCTCTCCTGCCATATTACAATTTAGTTATCTCAAAATTATATCACAAAAAGCCGACAATAAGCCATGCCTCATCATTTTTCCACATCCCACTCTCCCGCCCCCGGCCACCATCGCGAAAAGTATCACTCTACAAATTCATGCTTTTTCGTCCCGGGACGGGAAGTCCGGGATTTATCGGCATCTCTCTGCCAATAAATCAAGAGTGGTCCCTTTTCTTCATCCCGTCGCTCTCACAGCTTTTTCTATACCCAAAATTTGTCCGTACATTGTCCGTACAAATTCAGCATTTTCAATAACAATCCCCGGAACAATCCCTGTAAAAAAGTATCCCCGGGGATACTTTTTCATTCCACATTTCTGCGCATTCCTGGTCTCTCAAAATTCCCACGCTTCCGCAATCCTTGCTATACTTTCGCCATGAATGCACGCAGTCACGACCGGCCTCGCCCTCACGTCCGGTATAGTCACTTACCTCCCTACTAAAAAGCGGCTGGAAACTCCAAACTTGATCCGCTATAATCCCCTAAAAATTGGGCAGGTACCAGAGTGGTCAAATGGGGCAGACTGTAAATCTGCTGGCTCCGCCTACGGGGGTTCAAATCCCTCCCTGCCCACCACAGAAATTTTGCACCAGCAAAATTCCATGCAGCCCGAAACGCACGCAGTGCGTTTCCTTCCCCTGCAGCTTGCAGCGATTTCCACGCAGCCAGAAACTCGCATAGCGAGTTTCCTTTCTCTGCAGCTCGCCCTCACCCCAAATTCTTCAATTTCTTATAAACATCCCCGCGAAAGCCAATATCCAAAACATAATTTCCATCCCCGCGCTTTTGAAACAAAATTCGTATTTTATCCACACGACACCTGTACACTTCATACTCAGCGGACAATCGTTTTACATCAAGATTCGCGACTTCACCGAGCGCGATTTGATCAATTGCCTCAATAACTCTGAGCCTCAATTCTTTCGGCAATTTTTTTAGAAACTTAAGATAATCCTGCATTCGCTTTTTTTAGTTCTTTTGCCAAATTCTCAGCCTTTATTCCCAGCGGAAAATTAATCCCAAAGCTGATATCATCCATTTCGTAATAAAAACTTTCCGTTAATGGCTTAATCAAGAGCCCCTGAGGCACCTCTTCAATTATAATATTTCGCGTTTTTATTTTATCCCGCCATTTTTTCGGCAACGTCACCTGCCCGGTCCCAAAAATCTTAGCCGTACTTATATTCTGCATTTTATATAAATTATACAATTTATGTAATTATATCGAAGCCAAAGCAAGAATACAAGTGCTGCTGGCTTTTTGCCGTACATTTTTACATAAGTCCCAAAATTCGCTTATTCTTGCGCTCCCGTCCTTGACAAATACGGAATTATAGTTATAATCAAATGCAATCATAATTACTAATCTTATGACGGAAAGAATAGCCCCTTTATTGGCATCCATATCACTGGCTTTTGCAGCCTGCACCTCTGGAGATGGCGTGGAATCTAAAAAAGGCCCAAGCGCCACCGACCAGTATGAACGAGCAACACAAAATGCTTTTGAAGGAGGTCTGAAATTGCAGGAAGAAAAGCGAAAAGCGCAGATAAACATCATGCGTATTATAAATAATTTCCTGGTCAGAAATTGTGCGCAGGACCAAATACTTGAAGAGCTTAATAGTCTCATGGATGCAATCTTGGAATGCGATCAGAATCGTGCAAGATTGCTTATAAGAACGATGCGCACAAGGAAAGCAACTGAAACGCTTGCGGCTAAAATAGAACCCCTCCTGGACATGGCTTTTGAGCTCTAACGTCCACGCATTTGCACCATAATTTCCCTCAATCTCTCCCGATCTTTAAACGCTCTGCCCCAGCACATCCCATGCATCGATCTTCTACTGCCGCCAAATGCCGGCTTTCTATCTTCATCAATCGAATAGCTCCATAAATATTTCTTGCCATAAGAAAAAACTCCATTTCCTCTATCTATTTCACTGCCTTTGAAGGTAAATCGAAGTCCTCTTTTATCAACATTTTTCGCATACCATTCTTTGATTTTGAACCACAATGATGACTTCAAAAATCTTTCTTTCGATACTAAAATCAGCCTCACAATAGCTCTATAATCACCTTTAAACTGAATTTTCCCCTCATTGATCAATTTTTCTACCACCCTTTCAAATGTATGTACAATATCCATATTCAATTTTTCATCACCGCTAATTTTCGAACCGGTACTAGGCATTGGCCTTGGCATCCCTCCGCGAACACTATATCCGTTAACAGCGCTGAAACGTCTCCTCCTCTGTTCTTCTTCTTTTTCCACTTCTTTTTCCACCGCTGCCGGACTTTTATCGATATCATCAAGCCCCACATCGCTGCTCACGCCTGCCGCCTGCGCCAGATTATATGCCCAATTCTGAAAAACAGCTCTCGTAACCGCCTCCGGACTTCTGTTAAAACTTGTCGTCAGCATCACCGCAAAAGTTTCGTCAAAATAATCCATTCCGCTCTCGCCGTTCGCTTTCATCAGATTCATAAAAATTCGGAAATTTTCCCTGATCCTCTCGCCGGCTACCAGAGTCGACGCCAGTTTGTTATCTTTTAGCATTTCCCGTAAATCCTCGGCACTTCTTGGCAATGCTAATCCAAACTGCGCAAACTTTCCCTTTACCAGTTTCAAATCCTGATCTGTTGATCTCGTTTGAAAAAGCCCAACAGATTTCACCAAATAATCACCCCAAAGTCCCCATTTCCTCTCAGGTAAATAATCAAGGGCAAAATCCTTTTTCGCACCCCTAAATCCACCTCCCATCTGTTCCCTCGCATAAATAAAATATAAACTGTTTCTTATAATAACATCTTCCACGCTATCCCCCGTATAAGCTTCATTGATAAGTTGCAAAACATCTTCCGGTATAGGCCAGGTCTCTTCCACCAGTTGCACCCCGCTTGGATAGCTAACAAAAACCCCGCCAAATTCTTCATTCGGCCTTTGCAGCAATCTTTTTTCAGCAATCAAACCGATAGCTTCATCAAGCTTTGCCCGTTTCAGAACCAGCCTTTCTCCTTCCGCCAATTTTCGCAAATCCTTGCCATCGGCAAAAATCTTCATCACATAATCCTTCTCAAACCCATCCAGTTTGCCAAATTTCACATCGATTTTGGCTGCCTCAAGATCAGCTTTCACAACCTGCGAATCAAAAGATTTTTGCACAAACCCCGTCAAAGAAGTTCCCTTTTCCATGATCTGCACATAGTCATCCGGACCAAACGCTTTGCTCTGGACACCGCGCACATAAGCAACAATCTCTTTAATTCTACCCTCGGTCAGATAGATCATTTCACCTGCCGGAAAATTAACCGGTGGCATAAAACTTACATTCCCACAACTCTGATCCACAGCATCCAAAATCAAATTTCTCTCACCCCTCGATAAAACATTTTTACCCGTAAATTGCGGCTCAAAAAGCCCGCGAATATGATCCCACGGCGTTTTCCCTCCTTCTATCACGATAAATTTTGCACCCGGATATTTCGCTAGTTCCTGCCCGAGATTTTCCCTCAAAGCCGCAGACCTCATCGCCGAAATGCCACCTTTTTTCGCAATAGTCGCTCTCACGGCCTTCATATCAAAAGTCGGCAAAATATCTATCTCCCTCACTCTATTTATGTCAATTCCCAAATCCTCCAATGCCGCAAGATAATATTCAAAATCAGCTTCGCTCATTTTTGTCGAGGCCAAAACCTGCTTTTTCACCGGCACGCCCGCCTTCAACTGCAAAAACCCCGTCGGGCTGTAATCGGGATGCTTCTGAACACTCAAACTGTCAAAAGTCAGGTATTCGTATGGAAACCAATCATGTGATGATAAAATTGCCGCCAATTCACCTACATGCCCGGTTCCGGCGACATAATGGGTAAAAAGAATATCCTGCCAGTAAACTGTATCTCCCTGTTCCAAATTCACTTGAGACACTTTAATGACCCGACCATTGGATTGTCCCCCCGGAACTTTTTCAATGACATCCACGCCGTTAGGTGCAATCTTCAAAACTCTTCCATCTGCTCTATGAATCTCCAGGTTTATTAGTCCGAAAAACTGCGGTTTGATTTCGGATTTTTCAGCCATAAAACTATACAAGTCCATTGACATATTATCTGCGTCTTTTACTTTTGCCGCCTTCTTTTCTCCCCGCCCAAGGATGACAATGACATGCGAATTCCAGCTCTGAAAAGCTTCCGGCGTTTTTGCATTGTGAGCAACAACAGGTCCCCAAATATCGTGAAAATTTGCGCTCATCGGTATATAAATTGTCATATATCCGGGCACTTTTCCGCCGTCCACAGCGCTCGCAATTTCTCCGAGCTTTGCATTATAAGCATCCTCATTTTTGATCTTCAGCCTAGGTTTTCCATCCGGCCCGGAAATCTTTTGAAACTGATCTTTCATGCTCACCGTTGCCGTCAAATTCTTCCCGAAAAAAGCTTTCACTTCCAATGCGCTTGGAGTTTTACTTTTATTCAAACACATTCTTTCCACAGCCTCTTTCCCATATAAATCTTCCATCACCATGTAAGCATATGTACTGCATAATTTTTTGTGCCGAAATTCAGGCTCAATAACATCGACACAATCTGTCGTTTTCTTCATCCCAAGAAATCTCGACATCGGCGGCGCATTTCGTCTCACAAACGAATAGTTCAAAGACGGCATTTCAAGCGGCGCAAACCTGCCGGCCATTTCCCTCCCCGCTTCCGCTCTATATCCTTCCATGCACGAAACTCTTTTCTGCATCGCATCCGCTTTTACCGCCCCGGAAAGAACTCCCGCCAAACTGAATTTCAAAAACTCCTCGCCTTTCCCCCCATAAACCACAATTTGCCCATCATTGGTCAAAGCAAGCTTCGCTATCGCTCCTTTCCCCGCCAACTCTTTCAGATAAAAAAGCAAAGAAGCAGTCTTCCCCTCCCAGGTTATCGGCATTTTGCCTGCCATCTTCGCAAAAGTTTCAATCTCCGCCAGAGCTCTCTTAGAAGCCGTTTGCGGCTCCAGCCCCCCATAACGCTTCTCCAAAAGTAAAAACATATTTGTTTCAAAAACATCCATCCCATGAAGAACATTGTTTTCAAACCCCTGCTCCACAGCAATCGCACTTCTTGCCGTCGTTTCTATTTTGCACGTTTCATCTTTTTCATCCATAAAATCCCTAAGGATAAACAAAATTTATCCCCCCATTATACCACAAAACCGCCATCAAAATCACTCCAAATTCAACTATCCGTAAATCGAATGGGTCCCGATATCGATAAAACCGGCATCATTTTTTTCGCTGAACTCAAAAAGTATTCTGTAAGAGTAATTAATAGAAAACGACCAATAATTCGTAAGGCCACCTTTCAATTTATGAGTTTTTAAACTTCTGTCAAAACAGCTCCTTCGAAATATTTTTTCCTTCTCAATAGCTTGCTTTTTAATTCTTGAAGGTAAATTGATGAAAGTTTTCTTAAAATGCGATGAGTAATAAATATTTTTTATCTCCATTTAGGCAAAATCAGCCAATGATGAGAGTTTTTTTAATTTACCTGCCCCCTTTTCCGATGCGTAACTTTCAATAGCTTTTTGAGCAATATTCTGCTCGTATTCTTCACGATAGTTCGAAAGCGATTCATATGTTTGTAGCGAAATCACCACGACCTCCGGCTTATTATTATTAAGCACAAACAGGGGCTCTTTCGTCTCCATTACCTCATCAAACAAGGCTCTATAGTTTTTTTGAATCTCCCTTGAAGAAGCGGTCTTAGGCATTGATTTAAACATAACAAATTATATAAGAATGTATAAACTAAATACATATTATCCTATATAAACGCTGGGGTCAATGGATTTATAATTAGCGTTGGCCTCCAAACTATCTACATGGAGCCACCTATCGGATTCGAACCGATGACCTACTGTTTACAAGACAGCCGCTCTACCAACTGAGCTAAGGTGGCACTTAAAGCCCAAAAATTCTATTTTATCTGAAATGCAAAGTCAATTTCTTTTCAAACCCCAAAAATGTTAATTTATAAGCATGAATAACCTGCAACTCGAATTTAAAGCTTCGTTTCCAAAAATCATTTTCAATGAACCACTCAAAAAACATTGCACTTTTGGCATAGGTGGGGCTGCGGACTTCTTCTATCCCGCCACAAAAAACAAAGAAATTAAAGATTTAATAAGATTTGCCAATAAATACAAAGTGCCATTCATTACAATCGGCAAGGGATCAAACATCTTATTTCACGATCATGGCTTTCGCGGCTTGGTAATAAATATCAAAATCGAAAAAATAACTTTTCACAAAGATAGCGTAGAGGCAGAGGCGGGAGCGAGCATCGCTAAATTGATTTTTGAATCGATAAAGCACGGCTTCAACGGGCTTGAAAAATGGGTTGGTCTACCCGGCACTGTTGGGGGAGCCGTTTTTGGCAACGCCGGCTGCAACGGTTTGGAAGTGAAAGATTGCCTGATTAAATCAACATTGCTTGAGGCATTCACCGGCAAAGAAAAGAAAGTCGATAATAAATATTTTCGTTACAAATATCGTCATTCCATCTTGAAAGAAGAGCCGGAAACAATTTTAAGTGCTACTTTCAGGCTTCAAAAAAACAAACTCAACCCGGAAGAACAGCGAAAAATTATGGAAGAAATTCAAAAGTTCAGACTGGATCAGCAGCCAAAAGGTTCTTCCTCAGGTTCTTTTTTCAAAAATCCTTCAAAAGACCAGCCGGCCGGTTATCTCATCGACCAGGTTCATCTAAAAGGACAACAGATCGGGCAGGCTAAAATTTCCGAAAAACATGGAAATTTCTTCCTGAATCTTGGTGGTGCAACAGCTCAGGACATACTGTCCCTTGCTCAATTGGCAAAAGAAAAAGTTAAGGAAAGATTCGGTCTGGTGTTGGAAGAGGAGGTTCGCATTATACCCGAGCAAGGTTTATGAGAGTGTTGAATTAGAAGTAAAATAACTCGAATCTTGTTTTTCAATGAGGTATTTTTGAAAATTGAGTGATTTTCTTACCGAATTGTTGACTGATTCATGGGCTCGTTGGTTA
>JACQRJ010000018.1 GCA_016206505.1 Candidatus Peregrinibacteria bacterium
ATTTTTATATAAATAAGAAATCGCATCATAATTTGCGTCATTTTCATCTACATCAGTAAAAAAAGGCATTTGCTCGGCATTTACACTGCCAAAAAAACTGAAATTCAACAATAAAAACCCAATAAAAAAAGTTTTTTTCATAGAAAGAGAAGGTTAAGAACACAATGATAATACCCCTAAAAATCCTCTTCACAAATTCTCATTTACGCCTTCAGCAAAAAGAAATAGAATGACGCCAATATGAACGCGACACTCCACCTCAAAGATGGCACAATCATTCAAGGCAAAAGCTTCGGCGCCAACACACAAACTTCCGGCGAAGTTGTTTTCAATACCGGCATGATGGGCTATCCACAATCGCTGACAGATCCTTCATACAGCGGCCAAATAATAGTTTTCACTTACCCCCTTATCGGCAATTACGGAATTTCCGAAAACAAAAAAGACACACACAATATCGAAAAATATTTCGAAAGCGGCAAAATCCATGTCAAAGGCATCGTCGTATCGGAATATTCGGAAAATTTCAGCCACTTCAACGGTAAAAAATCACTGGGAAAATGGCTTAAGGAAAACAACATTCCCGCAATAACCGGAATCGACACGCGCGCCCTCACCCAAAAAATCCGTGAACACGGAACTATTCTGGGCAAAATCGCCATCGAAAACGACAAGTCACAAAACAGAAACTCCGATTTCTACAATCCAGACCTCGACAATCTGGTCGATCAAGTCTCCATCAAAAAACCAATTATCTACAAAGGCGGCATGAAAAAAATCATCTGCATCGATTGCGGCATGAAAAACAATATTCTAAGAAGCCTTCTAGAGCGCAATTTGACCGTAATTCGCGTTCCCTGGAATTATGATTTTCTCTCCGAAAAAGCAATTCCCGAATGCAAAAATTTCAATGGCATTTTCATGTCAAACGGCCCTGGCGACCCTGCCCTGCTAAAACCTCTCCACAAAATCGTCCAAAAAGCAATGCTGCTAAAAAAGCCGATTTTCGGCATCTGCCTGGGCACCCAAATCATGGCTATCGCCGCAGGTGCCAAGACCTACAAACTCAAATTTGGTCACCGCAGCCAAAATCAACCATGCATCGACGAAGAAAACAAACACTGCTACATCACCAGCCAAAATCACGGCTTCGCCATCGACGACAAAACTCTCAAAAAAGACTGGAAAGTCTGGCTCAGAAACTTAAACGACACCACTGTAGAAGGCATAAAGCACAAAACACTCCCCTATTTCTCCTGCCAATTTCACCCCGAAGCCACTCCCGGCCCCACGGATACCAACATTTTCTTCGACCGGTTTGCAGAGATGCTTTAGAGCAGCTTCAAAGGAACCGCTGAAAAACGCTGAAATGCAAGGAGATAAGGAGCTTACGACATAGCTGTATGCTGCTATACAGCGAGGAGGAAGCGACGCAATCGACGCAGCAGTTCAGCGTTTTTCAGCGGTTCCGAAATCCGGACAGAAAAAAACCCCCGACAAGTCGGAGGTTAAAAAAGTATACGCAGCATAATTTGTTTTAGTTTTGCTGAGAACTTTTGTTTTTGTTTTAATCCTGCCAAGATTTCGGTGTTATTTTCAGTCGCACCACCGACCGTCTGTAATCCCTACAGGGAGCCTATAATAGTCTCAAACACAGTAAGGCAGAGCCGCACCCAAAACTGTTTGGGCATCTTTGGCACTTCATTTTCGGATGTAAAATCCGGAAAGGTTACCATCACCTCAGCGAGGACAGAGAGAGGAATAAATGTGTAATGCGCTAAGTATTTTTTGAATGTTTTTTGGTCGCATCGATTTTATTCCCCCTATCTCTCATCATTGAGAAGCGGACTTTTTTGTTTTTGTTTTTAGTTTTCAAGGAACCTGCTTTCTAGGGCGTTTGATTTTTCTTTTTCTAAAAATCATACAACTATATCCAAAATAAAAAGATTGTCAAAAATATACCGTGGACGCATCTGGAAAACATTTTTTAACTCAGGGAATGCGCACAAATCTTAAGCCCGCACCCTATGGCTTGCAAAAAACACATAATCCCTAGAGAATCATTGCTATAAACGCTAGCTCATCCTTCATGAAATTCATTTCCATCGACCTCGAAACAACAGGCGTAGACTGCAAAAAAGATAAAATCATTGAATTTGGCGCAATAAAATTCGCCCTTACAGACAATGCGCAAAAAATAGAAATCCTCGAACAGAAATCATTCTTCATAAATCCTGGAATCGCACTCCCTCAAATAATTACCCACATCACGGGCATCACCGACACAGATCTCAAAAACGCACCGTCTATAGACGAAAAAGCTGAAGAAATAAAAGAATTTATCGATGATCTGACCATCATCGGGCACAATATCCAATTCGATACCGGCTTTTTAAAAGCAAATGGCATATTTCCTCAAGCCCTGCACGTTTTTCAGAGATTCTCAGAACTCGACACTTTTGAACTCGCAACCATTTTGATGCCCGGCCTTCCATCATACAGCCTGGAAATCATCAGCAAAATACTCAATTTACAACATCAGGAAAAACACCGCGCCCTGGATGATGCCATCGCAGCCATGGAACTTCTTGCAAAACTGGCAGAAAAATTCACTACACTTCAGCCGGATTTAATAGAAAAAATTCAAAATTTATGCCAAAAAACCGATTGGGAAGGCAAAAATTTGTTTCTAAAATTACATACACAAAAAAATGCAAACGCAATAACAAACAAAGTGGAATCTTTGAAAGAAAATACGATTTTTCCGCTCTCGGAAAAGCAAAATATCCTTTTAAAAGATGAAAATTACCTTTACCAAACCCCCGCCCCGTACTCAGAACTCGCCTGCTCACTCTCAAAAGCCACATCAAAAGACACCTACATCGCAGTCCCCTACAAACTTTTCCGTGAAATAGAACAAGGTTTACCTGATAACCTGGCCAAAATCGACAAACCCCAAAATTACATTTCCCCAAACAGATTAGAAAATTTCGCAAAAAAAACATATTTCGAGAAAAGTGAATTTTGCGCATTGATAAAATATCTAATCTGGTCAAAACAAACCAAAACCGGACTTCTTTCAGAACTCAAAATTTTGCCTGAAGAAAGGCCAACAATAAACATTGTTAATATCGACCCGAACAAAACCGAAAATGAATATTTTTATCAAAAAGCGTTTGAAAAAGACCTGACTTCTCCCGCTCTCTGCACCCATGATTGGCTTCTATCAAACAACAACCAAACGCAAATCAAAGATCTGATTCTGATAGATTTCGAGTCCTTCACAAAAACGATCTCTTTTGAAAAATCGGCTTACATCAAACTTGAAATTCTCCTCAACCAATTAAATACATTACCGAAAAATGAGCATACCGAAGCCTTAAAAGCAAAATCAACCATCCTTTTTGGCTTACTGGGAATATTTCAGCAAAAATATCATGACAATAATGCGTACATCGCCCGTGCATTCATCACGCAGGAAGCCGCATCCACAAAAGAATTTAACGACATAAAACAGTCCACAAAAAATCTTTTTGAGCTTTCACATGAACTTGGGCAAATCGACAAAGAAAAAAATCACACCGCTCTTCAAAACTGGAAAAAATCACTATCGGCTTTGCACTCCATCTTCATCGAAAAAAAGTTCGAAGATGACTTAATATGGCTCGAAATAGACTATAATCAGGATTTAGTTTTAAGGAAAGTGCCCTACGACATCACTCCTGAAATTACAAAAACATTTACAAGAGCCGAAAAATACAAAATCGTCTCAGAAAATCTCAATCTGAACGACAATTGCGCATTCACAAAACAGCTCTATAAATTACCGGAAACCTTATCCTTCAGCGAAGAAAAAACATCAAGAAATTTCACGATCAACATTATAGAAGACTCTCCGGACGAAGATCACAAAAAAGAAATGGTCAAAACCTTTCAAAAAATACTCACAGGAAAAACGGCAATCCTCTTCAGCTCACAGAAACAGCTTGAATATTTCACACTTGAACTCAAACAGGAACTAAAAGATAAAAATCTCAAAATAGCCTCACAATTAACGGGTTCCATAGGAAAAGTAAGCGAACAATTCAAAACGAATCCCAAAAACTCAGTCCTACTCGTGAACGCTTACTTTTGGAAAAATTTATCACCGGAAATTCATCAGGAAATAGAACAATTAATCATCTATCGCCTTCCATTCGAACCACCATCTGATCCCCTTATTATGACAAATTCTCTCAAATTCAACGATCCCTTCAACGAATTCCAAATCCCTCTGGTAAACTTCGCCCTCCGCTCACTGATAAATCACCTCAAAGAAACAGCCAGAGAAGTCCTGATTTTGGATAGCCGCCTGGTCACCAAAAGTTACGGAAAAGCAATCATCAAAAGCCTGGAATCGATGGCAAAAACACAGATTATCAGCATCGAAAATCTATAAAAGTGATAGGGCTCTTCAAAATGAGCTAATGCGAGGCGGCAGAAAAATTTTGATCCGCAGTGTACATTTTCAGTACTCGAGGATCAAAATTTTTCGACAACGAAACAGATAGCCATTTTGAAGAGCCCTACAAATATCCACCGACCTGTAAATCCCACAGCCTTTTGTAAAGTCCCGATTTCTTACCGACAAGATCACTATGCGAGCCATCTTCAATAATCTTACCTCCTTCAAGCACAAAAATCTTATCCGCGCGCATAATTGTCGACAACCTGTGTGCAATAATAAAAGTCGTCTTTTGCTTCATCAAATTCATCAAAGCGTCCTGAATCAAAGCCTCGCTCTCGCTATCCAGACTTGAAGTAGCTTCATCCAAAATCAATATCTTAGCATTACTCAAAATAGCCCTGGCAATAGCCACTCTTTGCCGCTGACCTCCGGAAAGCTTTACTCCTCTTTCGCCAACATAGGTTTCATAACCTCTTGGAAATCTATTAATAAATTCGTGACAATGAGCCATTTTTGAAGCGGCCAAAATTTCTTTATCGCTGGCATTGCGCTTTCCATAACGAATATTTTCCTTTAAAGTACGATAAAACAAAATAGGATCTTGCGGTACCAAAGCAATTTCTTCCCTCAAACTCTGCTGAGTAACATCAGCGATATTTTGCCCATCGACAAGAATCTCACCTTTTTGCAAATCAAAAAGCCGCAGCAAAAGTTTTACAATCGTCGACTTGCCACCTCCTGAAGGTCCAATCAGAGCCACTTTTTGACCGCTTTTTACACTAAAAGATAAATTTTTCAAAACACTCTCACCCTCACCATAGCTGAAATAAACTTTTTTAAATTCAACTTTACCCGAACCTACCTGCAAAATCTTCGCATCAGTTGTATCTGCAATTTCATGCTTTGTAATCAAAATCTCCGTCATTTCTTCACTATCAGCCAAAGCCTCATACAAATCACGCAAATTCCTACCAAAATTCCATAATTGATGAAAAATTTCAAAAAGATAAGCCTGAATCAAAAAGAAATCAGCTACTTTAAGCAAACCATTTTGCCAAAGTCTGATGGCGGAATACATAATTGCAAATTCAAGTAAAATCATCAAAGCCGCCTGTCCAGCTTCAATATAAGCGCCCACATTCCAATCTGTGCGAGTTATCCGAAACCATTTATCGGTTATTTTGGTAAATCGCTTAAGCTCATACTTCAAAGCTGCAAAAAGCTTTATGTTTATGCTGTTACTAATGGTGTCTGCCAAAGCAGCCGTAACTTTGCTATCCATGGCGGCACGAGGGATATCATACCTCAATTTAAATCTCGACAATTTATACTGAACAAATACAAAAATCACTGTCCAAACGCCCATAATAGCGCCCAAAAGTGGATGCAAATAAAAAAGCACAGCTCCTATAATCAGAATACGTAAAACAAGCGGAAACATATCCCAATAAAGCTTGTCGGCAACACGTTCAAAACCTCCGATCATACGATTTACTTTTTTGACAAGAGAACCGACAAAATTATTACTAAAAAACCGATAACTATGGCCATGAATGTATTCAAAGCACTTGTTGGCAATATTGGACATCACCCTTGGCTGGAAATAGTTATTCAAAAAATGCGCCGTCCTCCAACCAACCCATTCAAGACTCTCAAGAGCAACGATATACAAAAGTATAGAAATCAAAGCCGCAACAATGACATCCTGGCTACCACCGCCTGTCAAAATCGCAAAAAATTCCCTAAACAAAATCGCCCAGGCCATTGAAGACAAAACACCCACCAGCAAAGCGGCGGTCATACAGCCAAACACAAGCTTATAAGCCATCGCTTGCTTCCAGAAAAATTTCAATGTTTTGAATGTGTTCTGTTTCATAATAATTATTGAGACATTGGATTATAATGGCTTTCTAAGCGAAAATCCAGCCGAAACCGAGCCTTGCACGTAGTCGACACAGCAGTCCATGATTTTCAGGCTTCCCTGCCATATAAAGAGCCCCGCTTAGCGGGGCTCTCTTCGCAATTCAAACAAATTTCCTTGGCCGGCCCTAAAGGTCAAGATAGTTCACAACCATCTTGGCAGCTTCAATTCTGATTACTGTCTGATTACCTTTCGCATATCTCTTCCCACCCTCAACATATCCGGTCAAAAGTCCTTTTTCGTAAGCGAAGTTTACATATCCTACAAACCAATCTGAATCCTTCACGTCGGCAAATGTTGCCTTAGCGCTACCCATAGCCCTTCTCCACTCATCTTCAACTTCAGGATACAGAACCATATAAGCCTCTGTCATAAGTTTGAAGAATTCAGCACGAGTCACCAAGTCCCCGGGAGCATAAACTGTCGGAGTCTTGCCATTTACAACACCCATCCTTTTCAAACAACCAACCGCGCTGGCATACCAGGCATCCTTTTTAACATCTGAGAATGGATTTTCAGAAGCAACGGCGCCAACATCACAACCTACATATCTCGCAACAACCATGGCTGACATCGCTCTATTCATACCGCTAGTCATATTAAACATTCTCTTTCCGTTAACATTTTCACCCTGGAAAAGGCCGGTAGGAGCAATTCTTTCCACTGTCTTATATCTCCAATCAGTCTGAGGTATTCCTTTAAGATCGGCAAAGTTATTAACTGTTAATCCTTTACCTTCAGCATCAAAATAGTCAGTCGTATCAGGCCTATCTGTCAAAGTTGTCTTATCAACTGGTGTTTTTGTCTTTGTGGTAGTCGCTACAGTAGCGCTTCCGGATGAACCGCCTCCGCCACCACCGCTAGCTGTAGTCGCAGTTGTAGAAGCTGTGCCCAAACCTGCCGCAAAACTTGAAAAGTGCCTTGTGGCAACAAAGATGGCATCATCTGCAGTGCCTGTTGGATTATAGAAAACATAACAATGAGCACCAATAACATCAGTGCTTGGATTTGACAAAGTATATTTCGCTGAATCCTCAAGATCAGTAGTACTTGTAGAACTTCCTGTAAACTGTGTAGAGCTACAAGCTGAAACAGTATAAACAGCGCCGGCACCGTCAAGAATCTGTACCAACTGAACAGCCAAACCGCTAAAAGTTGCACTTGGAATCTTGATTATCGCTTCATCAGACAAAGTAATAGTCATATTTGCAATACCAGGATCAAGAGTTACCACACTACCGGAACTCATGCCACTCAAAGCAGCAGGGATTGTAGTACCTGAACTTGCAGTCAAGGTTCCAGTCCATGAACTATTACTTCCCGTAAGTGTTGCCGCCGGAATCAAGACCTTAACACCAGTGATACCGCCGGTTCCTCCTCCCAAAGTAACAGGGAATGAAAGTGTCGTGACACCTGCTGATACACCAGGAAGAGTGGTTGTGGCAGATAAAGTACCACCGCTTGTAAAGAAACCTGTATAGAAATTGCCTGCAACTAAAGTACCTCCATTACCTACCGACTGAAATCTGCCATAGCCATAACCATACCCATAACCATAACTCCCAACCCCTCCTGAAAGACCATAACCATATCCGTAAGTGAAATCAGTATCGGTATCAGCAACACCTACTCTATAAAAATACGAAGTGAAAGTACTGGGAACCTGTACCAAAGTATAGTTACCATCTACCACAAAATCCCAATCAGCCGCCGAAGCGATAAAAGCCGGAATAAGAGTGGCAATCAAAACGCCCATCAAAACAAAACTTGAAAGCCGTTTTAGCATCTGTGTTTTCATATAAGAAAAGTTACAAAAATTTAAGAGAATTAGTACCATGAATCATATAGCAAGGTTTTAGAAAAAAAAAGCATAAAAGTTACAACTGTAAAGCTGAAGTTGATAATACCCTCGAC
>JACQRJ010000017.1 GCA_016206505.1 Candidatus Peregrinibacteria bacterium
ATATTAACTTTTTGTTATGAATGTTATTGATGTTATTCATATTGCCACATCGGTACTATTATTGATTATGCTAGATATAGCAGATATTTCGCTGGGCAAAATGGGGTTAAGTCACTATTGGGCTGGTAATATTTTCCTTATCATATCTTTTTGGTGGCTAGTATTTTATGTATGGCGATTGAGCATAAAGTGCGATATGCGAGGAAGAGTTAAAAACTTTCACCGGTGATACTTTTCCAAAAGCATTTCCTTGACTCCGCATCTTCACGGGCACTGCCTACTATTGATCGTCTTGCTGCAGCTTCTGATCTGATCCATCGGTTCAAGACCCGCCAAAATAGCTTTATTCAAAGCATCAAGCTCTTCACTAAAAACAATAATAGTAACATCGCTTGCGCCCTTATACTGCGTAGCAAAGGTATTGCTGATTTCCAACTTGATAGCCTCAATATCATAAGTTTGGCCTTCGGCTTTTAATGCTTCCAGAAGCTGCTCTTGAGTCACGGAATCATTGGCAACTGAAGTGGAGGGAGCATATTTGCCCAGATTGTCTATTATCTCTAGCAGACCCGGACGAAGTTCCTGATTATTTAAGCTCACGCCTACAAGGCCTGAAATCCAGTTTTTAAAACTTGTATTTGTTGCTGTCTCCGCCAGTTTTGAAGCGCTACCGGAAACTCCTCTGGAAAAATCTTTCCACGCCGGCGCAATCCCGCCTACATTGCTAATAAACTCCTCCCATTTGTCCGCAACCTGTTGCCATGAAGTCTGCTCACAGATTACATAATTTTTCTTACGATCCTTGTATTTGGTTTCCAATTTT
Organism: Candidatus Peregrinibacteria bacterium; assembly: GCA_016206505.1. Classification (GTDB taxonomy): domain Bacteria; phylum Patescibacteriota; class Gracilibacteria; order UBA1369; family LOWO2-01-FULL-3; genus JACQRJ01. The sequence goes on from JACQRJ010000017.1 coordinate 824, forward strand.
CTGAAAAAAAGATCGAACTCATTTGCCGGCATATTGCCGTCTTCCACATATCGCTCTTTCATTTCATTATAAAGCTTCTCGCGTGGATAATAGAGCGATTCTTCGTCTTCGGCCATCCTCGTGCTCAAAAGGTCAAAAGGCAGACTTATTACCACCTTTCCATCCACAACATGCCTCACATAATAAATTTCCATATTCACTTCCTCAAAAGCGCGGACAAGCACCGGCACTTTCTGATCATTACAGGTCAAAAAAGAATCGCGAATCTGTTTTCTGACCTGATCACGCTGCTTAATAAGGCCAAGAATATCATTGCCCTGACACTGATTGCGGAAAAGCACATCGTTAAAAGGCTCAATAATTCCATTCAAAATGCCATCTGAAAAAGATGCCGCTTCCAGAAAACTTACAAAACCGATAGTTCCTTGTTGCACACATTTTGTGACGCTTAACTGGCCATCAATGAAGGGACTGACAGGATCAGCGCCGTAAGCGGACAAAATCAAACCATAGGCAAAAATACTCATCATCAGACCCGATGAAATAAGTTTTCCCCCCAATTTTTTTAAGTGATTTTGCATATTTTTTTGAGTGAAACATTTTTTAGTCCAGCGACTTTTTCTTTCCGATATCTTTGCAGACCTTGGCCGTTTTCTTATAAAGCTCATTATACTTTTCAAAGAAAACACGCATCTCATTCATCTCGGTATAAACCGCCTGCATATAGCCGATAACATTTGAACTGTCTGCAGCTCGCTCAAAATTTTCAATTGCAAGCTGGGCATCGGCCTTGCTCTTGTTTACAGTTTTAGTCAAAGAACTCAAAAGCTTTGTCTGTGAAGTATCAGTCGGCAAATTTTCAATTTGAAAATTAAAATCGCCTTCAACTTTTGGCAACAATAAAGGCTGATATCGATCCACAAACTTATTCCATTCTTCAAAAATATTTTTGCCATAAACGACTTCATCATTGCTCGGAGCCGGAATCGGCGCAGCAATAGCAATAAACTGCATGTCCAAAAACGGCTCATAAGCGTCTTTGCATTTTGCCGTTTCAAACAGATTGCCGGTAGCTTTGTTTGGTACAAGCGAAGCCGATAAAGTCTTGTTCATCAATTCGTTGATCTGATCGGCTTCACATAAGACACAGCCCTTGCCAGGATTGAAACTTGAAACACTCGTTTCTACAAATTCTATATCAAAACAAATCGCAATATATCCGGCGATACTTTCATTGCCAAAAGCTTTTACTGCACCCGCAGATTGCTTTGCCAGCGCATCTACAAGATATGAAACGCCGCCAAGACTTTTCAAACCGGTTTTGCCAAAAGCGCCGCCTGAACCGCTTTCACCAGTATTGCCACTACTCAATCCCGGACACCACTCGGATTTCCATTTATCGGCGGAAGGCGCAAGTAAGCCGTTTTCTTCTTTAATTCCAGCATTTCCATCTGAACCGGCAATCCCTGCCTCCTCTTCCAAATTTCCATCACCTATGCCGCCGCTTCCGCCAGAAGATTCAGTTCCAGCCCCGGCCTGCGATCCGTCATTTTCACCCCCGCCACTTTCACCCTGTCCGCCCGAAACAGCCGTCTGATCATTTTGATAATTTTTAAGGACTCCGGCAAAAGAATTTTCATCCGACGGACAAATATCATTTTCTTTAATCTCAACCGGAACCTGATGTTCACCAATGGTCAAAGCGGCCGATTGCGGCGCAATTCCTCCACTACTGACATTAAGATCCTTGCCGGTTTCTTCATTTTTGACAGTCGCGCTATCGCTCGATCCTTCAGCCTTCAAGGCATCGGAAAATTTCAAAATCGCCGCAGGATTTTTATTTGCAATATATGGCGGCAGATTTTTTTGCAAATCAGTCGGTAGATATGGCTTATCCAGCTGCTTGCCCAAAGGCTTTCCAACAGTATTTTCCACAATATCCACAAAAAGAATTTCCTCAATCACGGCAAGATCATGAATCAAATCAAAGCCCGAATCGGCTAAATCATTGTTTGCGAACATTTCAGTCGGAGTTGTCGCAATATCGATCTCCTGCTGTAGATCATAAGCTTCAAGCAAAATTGCAAATTGCTCCTGCATCCCTTTCATCGCCACAAAAGCATCTTCCTGGCTTACATTGTTTTTTAGTGCATTGGTGTTGAAAAGTGGCGTCATACTGCCATTTACGACACTTCTGGCTTCCTCTCTCGACAGACCGTAATTTTTTGCAATCTCATTCAAAGCGTCATTGCGCGGATAGCGTAAAAGCTTTGCATGAACCAATGCGTAAAGATTTTGCCCGCTTGAGGAAGGGCTGAAAACATTCTTCCAGTCAAAAGCATCGCCATAAGCCACGGCTTCATCCCACCAGTTTATGGCTGAAAAAGCCACCTGACCGCTCTGCAAAATCACCGCAACCGCCAAAGCGCTTCCCATCAAAACTCCGGTAATAACTCTCCAAAAACTTTTCATAATGGTTTATGACTTACTTGCATTCTGCCGACGTTGCATCGGTTAATTTTAAAGGAAATTCACGCACTTCAAAACGTATCTTTTTCAGTGCAATTTGATATTTTCTCAAATTTTTGATTATCGTTTCATATTTATTGTGCATCGGATATGCCAGACGAAATTCATCATAAATGCCGACCGTCGCCATCATGATCTCCTTGGCATCGGGAATTTCTTTTTCAATCAAAGCATCTCTAAATTCTTTTGCCTGTAGTTTTTCAGAGGAGGTAGTACCCGAATCCTCCGCCAGATAATCTTTTTTAAGTATCAGCAAAGTATCGACGTATTTTGCATAAAGCTCAAGCGCAAAAATCCCCACGCAATAACTGCTCAAGTTACTCTCGCTGCAAGTCTCCTCAGCTTTGAAATCCGCCTTTTTGAAAAAATCTTCAGGATTTTCATCTACCAGATCGACAAAAGCCTCAAGTTTTTCATTGAAATAATCGTTCATCGCGGCATGATAATCGTTTTGAATCGAATTGAAGCCATCTTCCGGATTAGTGAAAGTGAAATAATCATCAAATTTTGTCGCAGCGTAAATTTTGTAACCGCCAAAGACAAAAGCAAAAGCCAGCAAAGCGCTTAAAAAGGGAACAAAGATATTTTTTCGGTTTCGTATTTTCACTAAAATTTTAATTGGTTATGCATTTACGCAAAAATCCCGGCAATTTGCTATTCAGCGCCACAAATCCAGAATAAACCTCGGCAATGGTCTGATTATAATCTCTCAAACGCTGATTTATACCCTTATACTTTTCCAGCAGCATTGTCGTTCTTTTTTGTGCATTGTTCTTTTTGATATGCTCGATCAATTTCTCTTTCCCCAAAGCGATATAAGTGTCTTTTATCTGCCCGCAAAGCTTATATCCGGCAAAAAGTGCATCATAATTTTTCACTTCGCTGGAAGTTAACGGTTTCAGATCAAAAAAAGAATTGTTCAAAGCCGTTTTGAAGCGTGTAAATCTGGTAATCGCAAGATTGATCATCGTGGTATTTGCGCTTTTGTTTTCAAAAGTTTCCTCCAGATATTTGAAAAAAGTCAGCATCTCAATATCGTATATTGGCACAAGCGTCCTTTGGCAAGTGTCATATCCGGAATTTTTCAAATCCTCAACAAGACCGGCCTTTAGATCTGTAATTTCCTTTGGCAAAGGCTCCGCCGCAAGTGCGGTGAAATTCAAAGTAAAGAAAATTAAAATAAAACCAATAAAAAATTTCAGCAAAAAATTTTGAAAATTGATGTATTGCAAGGAAACAAGAAACTTCTGCCCGAACCGTATGTCATTACTATTCGGTGAGAAGGTAGCTTCGCGGTTGACGAAGCTAGACGCTATTTTCAAAATTTTTTTATTCAATGACAACATCATTACTCTTGGATAATATATAACTTTCATCAAATGTAGAAATCACCGTAAAGAAAATATCCCCTGCCAAAACCTCCGCTTTATTGAGAAAAGTTGAAGCACAAGGACAAGCATTGCACTCTGCAGGAACTATATAAATTCCCGGTTCTCCTTCCTGATATTCTTTTTTCTGCCCATCATCTTCGCCAAACAAAGGATTGGTTAAATTTTTCACTTCCTGCCCGTCGCTCACGCCTCCATCATCGGTATCTGGATCATTTAAATCCGTTTTATGAATGAAAATTTCCGCCGCATCGGTCAATCCGTCATTATCAGTGTCCAATGGATCATCATTTGGATTGAACGGATCGGTCCCAAAATCAATTTCCGCGCCATCACGGCTTAAGCCCCCATCACTATCGGGATTGTTTGGATCAAGATTGTAATAACATTCATCGATATTTTTTAATCCATCATTATCTGGATCGGCCAAAGGATCATCGATGGCATATTTCTCTTCGCAGAAATCGGACATCCCATCATTGTCTTTGTCGAATTCAAAGCAGTTATAAATTTCAAGTACCCTCAAGGATATTTCAAGAAGCTCACCGCGTGTTAACTCTTTATTCGGAGCCATAGCCTCCTCCTTCGTCACAATGAAATTATTTTTCAAAACCTCCCCTTTATTCAAAAGCGGTGACAAATTTTGCGCTATCTGCATGTATGGCGCATACCACGGACTGCCTTCTGTGATGGCAGAAAGATCAATAATCCCTTTATGCTCCATCGCTTCCAAAATAATCTTCACAGCCTCGGCTCTGGAAATCGTATTTTCTGGCTTAAACGGATGCAAGCCATTGGCATCGGTTTCGCCTTTATATCCTTCAATAAGCCCTCTTAGTGCTCCTTCCTTTACATACGGATAAAATAAGGGAAGCGGAGATTTGAAATCGATATCGGAAAATCCGCCGTCGGCCTCATCCGCACGATATGCCTCATAAGCCTCTTTCCTTGGAATAATACAAAGCATTTTTAGCAAAATTTTCACAAATTCCGCCCTGTTTACTTTGACTTCTATATCGGTCAAATCATCCACGATTCCTTTCTTCTTCAATGTCAAATAATCCTTTGCTTTCGCGCTCAAAAGCTCCTCCTTCACATGATAAAATGTTTTGGCCGAAGGCGCTCTCGGAGTGACAAACGGGACATCATTCGGCCCGACAATATGAGAACCGGGCAAAAGCGAAACATAAATTTCACCGATGATTTCCTCGTCAAATTCAATCAGTATCACCAATGGATCCTCTGCATGCTTATTTGGCTTTTGCTTGAGATTTATGCGCTCATCAAGTTTCAAAACATTGCCCGCCGCATCTACAATCAAAACAGTTTTGTCATCTTCATCAATCTTCACCAGATAAATTCCTCCCGGATAAGTTTTATCAAATGCGCCAAAATAGCGGAATTCAAACTTGTCGCCGACATTTTGATCGCTGACATTAACTCCATTAAAACTCCTGTAATTCTCCGCATCAAAACTTACATCGCTGTGTATTTTGGCATCAATATTTGGATCGCCTATGACATAAACGCTGCCCAAAACTTCACCGCTCGGATCCAAAATTGAAACACTGGTGGGGGACACGGGAGCAATTGCAAAATCAACAATCGTACTATGTGAAGCCGCCAGATTGCCAATATTTCCCGTCTCCGGATCGATCTCGGCCACGATTTTACCTTCCGCATCTTCCACTAAAATCATATTCTCAAGTTCAAAATCGTTAATCTCATACTCTCCATTACTCTTTGTATAATACTTACCGTCTTCATTGATCGTACTCGTCGAAACTTTATCCAGCCTTGGTACAAGCACAAGTTTCTCAGCAACTGCGCGGTAAATATAGCGATTTCGCCACAATGAAAATGGCATTTTCGATGAAACCGGATCCGTTTTACCGCTTGCAATTTTCGTTCTTGCAAAACTTTCATCCAGAGAAATTTTAGGCACAAAAACTTCGATTGAAATTTCCTGCGCTGAACTGTTCAAATTCTCATCAACGATGTGTAAAACGGCCTTATGCATACCGATATCCGAAGCTTCATCAAATGGACCGATATTGAATCGCGGATTGGTTTTATCATTCGCCGTAATGCCATCGCCGTTTTCATCTATGGCGGGAAAAAGGTCACTCCAAAGCGTTTCTTCTCCATCAAGCTCCACATAATATTCATCGATTTCTCCCGTAGTATCAAAAGAGCCGCTGGCATCAAGTTCAAGCGATCCAAAAATCGGCACTTTGAAACTTGTCTTGTTGGCAGCCGGCATCGGCGCATCTTTATCGCTGCAAACCTGCGGAGAAATCACCACACTCTCGGACGAAAGTGAACGCTTGCCGTTTTCATCAATTGCAAAAACATTCACATAATAATTGCCGTTTTCAATATCCAGCGTAATTTTTGGGTCATCAACAAGATGAATCGCAAACGCTTCATCATAAGAATCCCTGAATGATTTTCTCACAATCACTTCATATTTTGTGCCCGCCCGATCTTTAGGCATCCAGCTTACTTCTGCTTTTTTATTGTTTTCATACGGCACGCTGATGCCGTTTACCATCGTTCCACCATCCGGCACAAAATCACTCACCGCAGATTTTGCCACATCGATTACAACTTTGCCTTTTTCGTATTCGGGAATGTTTTTGTAATTCGTTTTCAGATAAACATCTCCGCCCATGCTGTAAATAAGATCGAAGTCGCCATCATGATCTACATCATTGAAAAAATTATTCACCTTCTTTGAAAGTTCGGAAGTGTAATTCAAAATATTTTCATTTTTATTTTCCACAACGACATAAAAACCTTTCGGCGTCGGAATGGAAGAATTTGTAGTTTGCTTAAAAGCTTCCTTTTGATCGATTGCGGCCGCAACATAACGCTTGCGAAGATATCCCTCATCAAAGAAACTTATCTTCACCGTCTTATTTGAAATTTCTGCTTCATCGCTTGAAAACGCTGAAGCAAATTGACTTACCCCGTCATCACTCTCGGCCAATACTTTTACAAACTCGCCATAGTCTTCGATAGAATCCAACAGCCTGCTTGAATCCTGCAAATTTTTGGTATAAGCGATCAGATTGTCACGGATTTCTGCCATTTGCTGTATTGAGGAAGTAAGCGGCAAATTCTCCTTCAAAATTCCCGCTTCAATCTGCGCAAGCGATCTGCTTAATCTCGGATCATCATTTTGCAAAAGTTCCTGAGAAGCTGTGAGATAATGCACTGCCGGATTCTCAGCACCATCGCTAATATCTTTTTCAGCAATAAAATTTTCAACGATTGAATTTATTTCATTCAAAGTCCCTTCAAATGCTCCAAGATTTGCATCATCGATATCCAAAGTTTCCTTGATACTTCCCTGCGCTTCCTCCACGCCTTTATTTATCAAACCGTTCAAAAGTTCCTGCAAAGGCAGATCGGTATAATCATTTATGCCTTCAACCAAATCTTCCACTTTCTTATTTGATTTATCGGTCAGATTCTTCGCCGCATCATAAATAAAATCCGTATCGATGCCCATATTTAACTTCGCATTGATCCTGATCTGCTCAAGATAATCATATTGAATTGCCGGCCACTGGAAGCCGAGATTCTTGATAATCGGCAAAACCACATTGATATTCGGCTGGGTCAAAGTCTCAATTTCTGTGGCCAACGTGCTCTCCAAAACCGGCACAAAACCTTTCTTCAGTAGACACAAAATCTTAAACGCCCCCTTCAAAACCGTAGCAATTTTTCCAACCACATTTGGCAATGAAGGAATCTTTGGCGGACGTGGCAGATCCGGAAGTTTTGGCAAAGGCAAAGGCGGCAAATCGGGCAGCTCCGGCATTACAACGGTTGGAAATTCCATTAGCCAGTCCGGCAGATCCAGATCAATACTATCCAGGTCAACTGTGAAATTTGGCAAAGCCTCAGGCAATTTTGGCAGATTTATTACCGGCAAACTTGGCAAAGTCACAGGCTCGGGCAAGAAAACAATATCCGGCCATACAATCTTTATTCCGGCTTTTATCTGTGAAATATCAAAAACGATATCCGGCCATTTTGGCAATGGAATAATCGGCGGATCCGGAATTACCATAAACAACTGCAAGATCAATCCCAATTTACTGAAGCGGTCATTTTTACATTCGTCGCAGGACTCCTGATATTCTGCCATCACATCCAGAAGCAGTTTCCAGCTCTTGAAAGTGTTTATCGCATCTTCCATTGCCTTCATCCAGGATTGAATACGCTTTTGCTGCTTATTTATATATCCGCCCGTATATTGCATTATCGCATCCAGATAACAAATAAGCTGTGTTGCATACTTCGCCTCTATATTTCTCCATTTCAAAATCTCCATCGGCAGATTGGCGATCTGATCGAGTTTGTCCATAAATTTTTCGACATCATGTACGAACCCGCCGAGCTTCAAAGTCACTTTATCGCAAAGCGTACGCCTCACCTCACTTGCGTCGCACTGCCAGAAATTGTTTAGATATTCCAGTTGCTGCTTGTGATAAGTAATCCAAAGTGCTCCCTGCCTTTTCCATTTTTCAATTTCATCTTTGGAAATCGCCGGAAGTTTCAAAGTAACTTCCCGCCCTTCAATCTGTATCAAGGGCAAACTGTTTATCGCATTCAAAAAGTCGTTCACACTTTTCATTTTGCTAAAATTGGCCGAAGCCAGAGCATGATCGGAAATCAAAGTTTTTACATCGGGATAAATAAAATAGAAATCCGGCAAATCCAGTAATTTTCCGTAAATCTCATCGGTTTGCTTGTCGATCCAATTCGTTATCACGCTCGGAAATCCCGGAATGCGCACATTAACAGAAGAAGCCGCAGAAAATGGAGCATCACCGCTATAATTGCCGCCAAGATTGATTGCATCTGAACCCGTAGATGCACCGCCATCGGCAACCACAGTCGACATCCCTGCATCTCCATCGCTAAATACATTTTTTGCTTCTGCAATCGCATCATTGATCGGTCCCAGAAAATCCGGACAAAGTCCCAGCGAAGAAACCGGAACCGCAAAAGCATAACAAAGTCCCGACTGCGGAGCTCCCATACAAATAGAAGTTCCCAGTCCCATGGTCAAAGTCGGATTAATATAAAATCTCGTAGTCGAAGGCGCAACCGAAGGATAAAAAGGCGCAAAACCTATTGGATTTGGCACTCCAAAAGCCATGGTCGCAATTCCCGGAACGGCACCATCCGGCGCAAAAAATACATAATTGTACGGAATCGGCAGACATCCGCCGCCTGAACACCGGAACATGGAAGTGGTGTTTTGAATCGAATCCGCCACCGAATCGGCAAAATCACTCGCATCGTTTTTGAAAGCGTCCCAGGAATTTATGCAACCATCCTTGTCGCTATCAGCACTTTGTCCTTTTACCACTTTGCTCAATTGCTCATCTACAAGATCTCGGAAAGCCGGATCAAGACCTGTCGGAACGCCTCCCTCATAAACCAGATTATTGGCGATATCCTCTCCAGTGGGAATCTCGGTAAGGTCTGGCAGACCGGCATTTTCATATTGATCCTGATAAAGTTTTTGATTATCGCCCGCAGTCGGAGACTCTTCATAGATCACATATTGCACCTGATTATTGCTATCAAGCGCCGGCTTGGAATAAAGATAAGTCAAAATATTATTCGGATTAACCTCCGGCCTCACTCTGATATCCAGATATTGATCTTTTGCCGCGTCTACTCCGGCCGCTTTGTAATTTGTGAAATTATTTCCAATATCAAAATGCACCGTCGGCACCGCATTTATTGTCATTCTGTAGCGAATTGTCCTTACTCCGCCAGCAGGTATATTGATATTACTGATAACATGTGAGCGAAGACTCATGCCCGTTTCCGTCCACTGCAAATCATCCTTACAACCATTGTCCATACAGGCCAGACTGTCCAAAATAAGCGTCATCGAAGGCGGGGTCGCATCCGACAAACGCAAATTATTCACCGCCGATTGACCACCATTTTTCAAAGTAATTACATATTCGATTTCATCTCCGGCATTCACACTGCCACCATTCAGATCGACAGCTTTCTTAAAAGATTCCGTCCCAAACCGCGCATCCTTGGCCAGATTTACAAAATTAAACTCCTGCGGATATGTTTGTGGAGGAATATCTTTGCCCGCAATATTCGGATTATTCAAAATACCCGCCTGAAAATCAGTTCCGGAAGTGGCAAACTCATTGCCACCATTTCCGGAAATACGCAAAACAAATTTCACAAAATCCGCGGAATTATCCAATGCCGGATCATAACTTGAATTGATTTGCGGCATCCCCGAGTAGCTGACAAATAAATTATCTTTCAGATTCATCGTGCTATCCACTTTCAAACCGAAATTCACACTGCTTCCGTGATTCGTGGAAAGTCCCAAACAATTTTTCCCATCGCTCTTGTTATAAAAAGTCCTGATATTTGAAGCCGAATCGCTGATGACCAGATCTTCACAGCCGTCATTATTCAAATCTCCGGACTTCATTTCATAAGCTTTCCCCTCAATCGCCAGATTCAGAGTTTCCCGCGTAAGAGTGCCATTTTTATTTGTATACAAAGAAACGCAAATCTCATCTTTTTTACAACTTTCCTTTGTCCCAACAACCAGATCACTATATCCATCATTGTTCACATCGATTTTCGTAGCTGTAATCACTCCCAAAGGAATATTCAAAACATATCCCTGATCCCGGAAACGCTTCCTGGAAATTTCATTTTGAAGTAATCGCACAAGACCATCTTCATAAATCAGCAAAATATCATCATAACCATCGGCGTTATAATCGAAATTAATCATCTGCGACACCTCTTCTTCGCCGTAAAAAAGCGGCTTGCCCAAATCCTTGCTATAACCGGAAAGCTCGCTCACAAGACCGACAATGCCTTTAATTTTCACTCTTACATTTGGATCGCCAAAAACTATTCCGGCATCAGAAGCATAAGGCATGTTTGATTCTCCCACGGAATTTCCCGCCGCAAAAAGCAGCATATGCTTGTTTTCACCCGTAAAGCCCACGCCAAAATTATCCTTGGCACTTTCCAGAGAGCGGAAAGAAAATCCGGGCGCCATTTCGTCCTCTATTTTATTCTCTTTATCGACAAAATACATTCCCAAAGGATCATTGCTGGAAGTCCCGGATAAACCGCTTAAAAGCTCATATCGCTTGGAATTTGTCTTTTGCCTGAGATAAATTCCCGGATAAAAAGAATTGATTTCATCGGAAGCGGTCATCGCATTTTTCACTGCACCGTTAATGTCTTTAAAACTCTGCTTGAAGCTCACAAGCGCGATAGGCATTCCGCTATTTTCCAAAACAAAAGCCAAATTTCCGACAGAAATCGCATCTTCCTCATCGATCAAACGCAGTTTTACCTTGTCATCACTTAAAGAAATCCTGCCGAAATTATCTATTTTTGCCAAAACTTTGCCACCCTTTTTAATTTCAACATCTTCACCTCCGCCCCCAATGAACTCCAATTGCTTATCTTCCAAAGACAACTTTTTTACAAACACACCCGCGCCGCCATTCGCATTATCCACATCGGAAAAGTCGCTCAGATAAACCTTATTTCCATTGTTCAAAACCATAAATGCCTCAGCAACAACTTCCCCCGAAGCCTGATCTTTGAAGACAACTTTTTGATAGGGGAATGAGTCGTTGGCCGCCAAAACTTCACCGGAAATCCCTTCACTGAAAATATCGATTTTGCCGAAACCGTCTACATAAAAAAGTTTTTTATTTTCATCAACGCTTGCTGTCACGGACGATACCGCCTGCACTTGTCCGATATTATTCAACAAATTTTCCGCCAGATTTTCTTTGGAAATAACATTGCCAAAATCACCGCCCAAAACCGAGGCATACAAGGCGCGCGGTTTTATATCGGCCAAATCCGTACCTTTTGTCCTCTTCACAACTTTGAGAGAAATAGTCGTATTTTTTATGCCAGGCGCACTGGCAATAATATTGGCAACACCGGACAAATCATTTCCCAAAATAATCACCGAAGCGGTTCCGTTTAAGGCCAGAGCGCTTTGCGCGCCTGCAAATTTTACAAATGAAGAAGTGGCCGCCGTGCTTGAAAAGCTAACCGAAGTGCTGTTATCGGTTTCAACCGGATTGCCGTTTGCGTCTATCAATCTGGCTTTCAAAACAACTTGATTTTTTCCATCGGTATAAAGCACATCATCGGAAGCCGTGAGTTCGATCGAAAAAGCCTTGCCGGAAGTTGATTTGATTTTTTGCGACGCGCTTACAAAGCCCGGAATCTCGGCCAAAACTTCAATCTCTCCCGCTATTTGTGTCGATTTGATGGGCAAATTCGCTTCATGCAAAACTCCGTTTACCATCTCTTTCGGCGGCGCATTTACAAAAGTTCCCAAGCTTTTATCCACAATCTGAAATTTGATCGGACCGTTATAACCACTCAAAACAGTCCCGTTGCTGACCAGTTCGGTTTTCAATTTTACAATGTCATTGCCGTCCGCCAAAAGCGTTTTTTTATCAAAAGTAAGCCTCAAATCCACATCATTCAATACGGCGATTTTCTTAAAATTCCCAACATATTCGGCAAAATCTATCTCCTGCCAGTCATCACCGACATCCAAAAATTTCTCGTTAAGCGCATCATCAAAAAGCAATGCAACGACATTGAGTTCGCCGGAAACATCTTTTGCAAACAAATCCACTTTGGCAAATCCCTCAAAAGTTCCGATCTGTGTGCCGACAATCGTATTATCACTATCAAAACTTGCATCGACATATCCCGGCCCATCGGCAAAAATCCCTATTTTGGCAAAAGAATTCGTCGCCCTGTTGCCAAATTTATCACGCAAAGTTATGGTCAAATTTGTCTTTGACTGGCCGTTTGCCACAAGCACATCACTCGAAGCTTCGATACTTATTGCAGCAACCGGCCCCGGAATCAGGGAAATTTCTTTTTCTCCAATTGGCTTAAGCCCATCCAGCACTTCAGCGCGAATCTTTACACTTCCGGCCTTCTTTCCCGCCTTCAGATAAACCACCGCTTCACCGTTTAAACTGGTAACTTCCGGTCCGTTCACAAAAGTCGCCATATCGGGAAATTCTCCACCAACAAGGGAAAATTTGATCTTTCTTGGGGTATTATCCACATTGTTATTTTGGTCAAAAACTACCGCGGAAATTTTCATGATACTTTCTCCATCCGCTACGATTTCATTTCCCAGTTCAACAATTTTTCCCTCATCCTCAAAAGGATTTTGATCGCTGAAAATTGCAGCCATTGGCCGACTCGAAAGCAACTTCTCACCAAATGCCGAAATCTCAAAATCTGTGATGAATTTTTCCCAATAAGTTTTGTTTATAAAATACTCCGGCCATGTCAAAAGCTCGGATTTAAGAATAATGATATCGCCGTTTTCATCGACAAAAGTATCGATAGATTGACCAAAATCCGGCAATTCTCCGCCACTCGTATCGCCTAAATCGTCACTATATTGTCCGCTCATGCCATCGCTAACATCACTTTGACCATCACCAATTTCACTTTCCTCTCCGGCATCTTTCTGTTCATCTAAGCCTTGCATACCATCCGAATCTTCTCCGGCATCCGCCTGCCCCTCTGTTTCCGATTCTTCCGGAGCTAATTCACCACCTCCATCCTCAGTTTCAAAAGTATCCCCGGGGATACTTTTCAATAAATCATCAACCTCCTTGCCAAGGGCATCACTTTCATCAGCTGCTTTTTTCAAAGCTTCTTTATCCAAAATTTTCAAAGCGTTATCAATAAGCTGAGAACTGACACTTTCTTCATCTTTCAAAGTACTCAGTTCGCCAAAATCGCCCAATTCTCCAGCCGAAATTTCCAAAACTTCCGCAGCCGAAAGCACCGGCACATCGGGATTTGTCGCTATGTAAGTATTGATCTGTACAGAGCCGGAAAATTCATCACCAACGCCGCTTGAAGAAGATTCTTCCATAACATCGACCAAATCCTCGCCATCACCAAAATCCACCGCTTTATCATCCACACCCGCCGCTTTTGCCGCAGTTTCATCTTTTGCAGCTTCCGCATAGGCACATGATTTTTCAAAACTCGGCTCGGTAGTAAAAAACGAAACAAAATCTTTCAATTCCTTCAAAAATTGTGACAAATCCACAAATTCAAATTCATCTTCCTCTCCTGCGCCACTTGAAGACTCCTCATCGCCACCTGCCGCGCCGCCGCCACCAAAACCGTCTTCACCCAAGCCATCGACAAAACCACCCGCCCCATCATCTGAAGCGCTTATCAAAGCCAATGGATCAAACTGCTTATTTTCCTCGACCGGCAAATCCTTGTTAAACCCGAGATCGAAGTGATCTTTTTCACCATCAAGCACCAGATACATAGCCTCGTAGCCGTTCTTTATATTGTAGCCGAAATTAGCCGGAAAAACCGTCTGATCGCCGACAAAAGCATTGCGAAAATCATCCAGATAGTATTTCAAAATATAATCATGCTTCTGATCGATATTCATATCCCGCCAATAAAAAGCATCGACAATTTTTTCACCCGAAGCGGCATCAAGTTCAAATCCGTCAACCGGACTATCCAAAATCCCATTCACCACTGGCTCCAGATATTTTTTCAAAATCTCATCATGGATTGCTTTGCACTTTGCGGACTGTTCAAGAGTTAAAACCGCAGAACAATTTACCGGATCATTTGCATTGAGAATTTTATAGCTTCCATAGGCTTCCGTAATTTTCCAGGCCAGAGTATCGAGATCGGATTTTAATTGCGCATAATTAGGCGTTTTGAAAAGATTAGGATAATCGACGCGCACTGTTTTTCCCGGAAAGTAATAAGGATCAGTATTAAGCTTCGCCAAAATCACCTCAACATCAATCGGCGGATTACTGGCAACAGGTACAGGCGTTGGATATTTTGGCAAAAGTGCCGACTTACTTTGAAAAGCCACATATCTCGGATTATCAATCGGCAAACTGAAAGCGCTTTGCGATTTTACCTGTTCAAAAATAGTGTGTTCGGTCGGCTCATTATGCAGCACCATGCTGGAAATTTTTTTTGGCGCATTACCATTTGAAGCATAATTTTTTACTCCCACATTCAAAGTAATATCTTCTGCAAAAGGCGAAATTTCCGCTATCGCCGGCAAAGTATATGAAGTTTTGTGCGAAAGCATTTTTCTGGCAATCTCGTTCAAATTTTCTGCAGGAATCGCATAATCACTACCGGCTTCATCAAAATCATACCACTTTGTTTCATAAACTCCGTCTTGTCCCTTTGTCACGCCATCCGGCAAATAAATATCCCTCCATTCAAAATCCGTTAAACCGTCTTTGTCATTATCCACACCGTCAAAAAGTCCCCATTTATTGCTGAAATCTTTCAGAGTCACAACCTCCGGCCCATTCAAATTGTTCAAAACAATATCTCCCGCATCAAGCTCGGCAATATCAGCCAAAATCGCACTCTTATCCGGCGCGAGCTTGTTATCGCCACCGCTTGAAGCCACAAAATTTCCTACACCGCGCAAAATTCTTCCCGCAAAATCCAGAAAATATCCATCCTTACCCAAAATGTCATAGCTGTCTCCCGCCGCAGGATCAAGGACAAAACCGTAAGGATTTGAGTCGGAAGCCAAATTTTCATTATCAACCACACCCGGCAGCCCGAAATAACATGAATCATAATAAACTTCGTCCATATCCTCAAATTTATAATGATCGTCTTTTCCACCACCCGGAAATTGCAAAACATCGGTATGCTTGGCAAAAGCCGCGGGATTATTTTTGCCCGATTCATCTTTGCCAAAATCTTCAGTAAATTTAAGCTCAGGCTCCTTTCCCGGATCAATAGTTTTCACAGGCATCAAAGCACCGGCCGGATCAAGAACAGGCATGGAAGCCAGCCACCAAAAGCAGCGGTCACTGTTTTTTCCGGCTGATGCCAGATTGCATCCTGCGGAATTATCATAACCGCGACCCGAGAAACCCTGCTTCAAATCATACAGTGTAAATATCGCGCCGTCTGTACTCGTTTCAAAATTAAAACCGGCATAATTCTCCGTCATAATCAAAGCCGCCCTCGGCCCTGTTTCTCCTTCAAATGATGGCTTCCCCGTAGAAGTCTTTCCCTCTTTATCCACCGAAAAACTCAAATTCGCCGTTTTTTTCTCCCCTCCATGATAATAGTCAATCCCGATCAAACCCGCAGCTCTTTCAATTTTTCCCGAATCTAAGCCGAAATTATCCGCCAACTCGATTTTATATGGAAAATTATCAAGTTTGGCGATTTGACCGTTATTTGTCGCGGTAATCACTCTTTTCACCAATTTATAAGCCTCATCCATCGCCACCGCAAAAGTATAATCCGGAGCCAAGACTTTCCCGTTCACTTTGTAAATCACATCGCCTTTTGCCAAATATTTGCTCCACGGATTCAAATAATTCCCGCCCACCACGGGATTATCCAAAAAAGCTGAAATGCCATATTCCACATTATCTTCCACAACTTCACCGCTGCTCACTTTGCCATTTGTAGCTGTATAAGCCTCTTTTGGCCCGAGCAATCTCGTATTCACCCCGGCCGTCGGAAGTGCCGAAGAGGTCAAAGTGCTGTCCGACCTCAAAGCTCTGGTCAAAATCGAATAAACTCCGTCAACATTCGCCTTCGGATTGAAATTCAAATTCTCATCATAATACTCAGTCTTTGTCGAACCCAGATAAACGCTGCATTGTTTCGCACTGGCAATCAGATCGGCATCAACGCCATTGATATAAAAATCCTTGGTATTCTCATTCAAATAATGATATTTGAAATAAATTTTATCGGTCTGTTTTGTCAGAGCAAGCTGCTGCGGCAACTGTCCCGAAGCCTCGACTGCAAAATTCGTCTTCACGCCGTCGCTACTCGAAAAATTCCCAGACAAAACCGCATACTCCAGTAAATCAAGCGGCTCCTCGATCTTGGCAACGACTTTATTAACCTGTTTTTCCAACGCCTCATTTGCCTTCTTCAAATACTGCTTCGTATATTCATCTTTTATCGAAATCAAAACCGGCACCGAATCAAAATCCTGACTGCCATATCTGGCCGTATTCTCGACAAAATCATTGATCTTGGACAAATAACTGCCAAAAATTTTGTAATACGGCGGCAAAAACTGATCGATAATCTGCTTGCTTTGTATATCCGGCAAATTGCTCAAAGGATCACCGCTCAAAATATCGCCATACCCTCCGGCATCCGGTTTATTGGCAATCGAAGCGACCGTTTTATTCATTTCATCGGTCAATTCCTTCGCCCAAAATTTGTTGTAGCGCATATATGCCAGATCCTCCCAGGATTCCAGATATTTCAAATATTGTTTGTAAATTTCTTCATTCATGTTTTCCTCCTCATGCACCAGATCGGCAAAAAACAATTTTTTCTCGAAATTCGCATATTCCGGCACGCCCGCATAGTAGAGATGATTTTTATCCAAATATTGCGCCAGTTTTTCCATTCCGGCTTGTCCCGCCCCCAAAGTTCTCATCACTCCATGCCAGATTTCCGGCTTAGGAAAGCTCACATCGGCATTACGTTCAAAACTTCCAGTCGCCGAATCATAAATATAAGCCTTATTTTCAAAATCGGTATAAGGAAACATACTCACAAAGCGGTTGCCCTCTTTATTGACTACCGGCAGGGGAATATCTCCGACCAGAACCACTCCCGCCAGGCGATTCACGTGTGTTCCGTCACCATTGATATATAAATTTTCCAATGCGGCAGCCAAATCAGTCACGCTATCTTTATTTTTGTCAAAAATAATCACTCTCACATCGGTAAGCTCATTATCTTCGCGCAAATCCTCGGCATATCGCACAATCCTTTCGCCCACAGTACCGGCCTCAAGGTCGCTTGGATATTTCTCACGCAAACCCGGATAAGAAGTCAAATCTTTATCAACTTCGCTATCCACCACAACTGCAATCAAATCGTAAATAGTTTCCGGATCATTTACGCCGGAAATTTTCTCAATTTTTTCAAAACTCGCAGCCTCCGCCACATTGCCTCCCGTTACCGCCCCGCTGGACTCCGCCTTGCCAAAATACCCCACCGGAAAAACCAAAACCTGCGTTACCATAAACGCAAATAGCACCAAGCTGGATATAATTTTTCTAGGGCGCAAACTCATAGGATTTTTAATGTGTGAGGACACAGCTTTCCAAGATCAAAATATAGCACACGCCCACGCACAAACATAACTATTCCAAGCCAAAAAATGCCTTTTTTCTTGACAGAAATGATGACGTTGTTTAGGTCTATTTTTGAATTGCCACCACGTAATAAGGCCCTGAATCTTTTAAGCTAATTTTGCCAGCATAAAAATCTGCCAATCCGGCTTTGTCCATATTACCGTTATCTTCTATTTCAACATAAGCCATTACACCAAAAGCATATGACGAAGTTTTAGCTGCTTTGCTAAAATAGTAAGGCCGAATTGGTTTTGGATCTTGCGGAAAAACCCCACCAAAATCACTCAACGAAGCATTTATTAATTTGACCGCGTCTTTATCTTTGTTATCAACGGGATCCAGATATGTAGTTACTGGAACTGTGCCCTTGACCGAATACTGCAAAGTGAAAAACTTCGCAATTTTATTTACATCTTCAATCCTCTGCGTATCCCTTGCCTTTGCCGGCGCTCCAAGCACACTCGGTAAAAACGCCACGGCCAAAACCGCAATAATGGCTATAACAATCAGCAACTCAATAAGTGTAAAACCTTTTCGCATCAAAGGCATTATAGTTTAAGAAAAAATTTTTTCCATTCAAAATTAATCAAAACCTGTATATTCCTCAGGATTGAAAGAGCCATAATATGCTTCAACATTAAAGCAATCCGGATTGACATTTTCCGTACATTTTTGATACGATTTAAACATCACGATGAGAGGGCACACCTAAGGCCATCCGAAGGTTACTCCCTCTCTTTTTTATACTCCGGCTTTTGACTTTTCAGATAGCCTACTTCATGTGGTTGCTCTCGTTTTTGTTATTACAACACATCCGCTTTTGAAATATTTTTGTTGATTTCCCATTTTTCTCTACCACGAGCCATTTTTCCGATTATACATTGAAACAATTTGACAGGATTCGCCATTCATAAAACTTCATTTTCCGGCTTTCTCATGCTAGATTTCAAACATTCTTAACCTCACGAATATGAATGATAATCAGTTATATGAATTATGTAAAAAATATGGCCGAAACGCTCTGGAATCCAGGAGAAAATTTATAGGCCTTTTGCCCGAGGTGCTTAGGCGTCGTTTGTATGAGAAAAAGCGTTTTTCTTCGATTTATGAATTTGCCGCAAAACTTGCGGGAGTAAGCCATGAGCAAGTGGATTTAGCTTTAAGATTAGAGAAAAAATTTGAAAATAAACCTGTTCTTAGGAAAGCTCTGATTGAAGGCGAAATTAGCATAAACAAACTTACAAGAGTGGCGGCTATCGCCACAGAGCAAAATCAGAAAGAATTGTTTGAAAGAACAAAAACATTTTCAAACAGAGCAATAGAAACTTTTGTGAGAGATGTGAAAAATAAAAATGAAGATGCCTCAAGCAAGCCGCTATTTGAGGCAAAAAGTATGCACGTGCATGCTTTGAAATTGGATGAAGATGTAGAAAATGCACTTGTAGAAATGCAGGAAAAGGGCATAGATATCAATGAATTTTTGCGAAATGTTTTGCAAAAAAGAAAAGATGAAATTGAAAAACTAAAGGAAAAAATTGTCGCAGAGCAGCAAGCCGGAAAGACAACGAGATATTTCCAGGTAAAAATAAAAAAGCTGATCAGGCAAGAGCATGGCACAAAATGTAGTTATCCAAATTGCACGAAACCTGCAAAGGCACTGCACCATACTCAAAGATTTGCCTTGATTAACATCCACGATCCGCATTTTATCGCTCCGTTGTGTGAAGCACATCACGAAATCGCTCACAAAATAGACGTGCAATATGCGGAGATTTCGAGAAGGCACTAAAAAAGCCCCGCCGGGGCGGGGCTTTTGACTTTTTAAGATTTCAAAACTATTGGATCAACGCTACATAGCAACCAACTTCATCATTGGCAGGATTTGCACCAGAGTTTCCGGGTTTCAAAGTAACTACGGCTGAAGCAGCTTCATTAACGTCAGCACATTTAATATTTGCATTTTCTACATTTTCCATCGCCACATAAACCGCCGCACTAAACCCTGCTTTTTTGTCAGAAAATTTTACATAACCGTAGCCGGTGCATTCTTCCGGTGCGCCAGTCGCTGTATTGCTGCCATCTTGTGGATCCTTTGGAAAGACACCACCAAAGTCAGATAGGTTAGCCACAATTAACTTAGAAGCATCATCTGTGCCATCACTTTTCAAGCAGGCACTATCTTTCGGCAGCGTAGCCCCACTCACGCTCTCCGCAGTCAAAAATTGCTGCAGTTTCTGCATTTGTGCCAGTCTCTGCGCGTCACGTCCTTTACTCGGCGCCCCAAGCACCTGCGGCAAAAACGCCACGGCCAAAACCGCAATGATCGCAATAACGATCAAAAGTTCTATCAAGGTAAAACCTTTTTTAGATTTCATAAGTAATTGAGGTTAAATTACACAGTGAATTATAATCAGAGGCAAAATAAAAGACAAGTATTTGTTAGAGACTGTTGAATTAATCCCATTGACCGGAAAACAAAAAATGATCGCGGAGCGATCATGATTTGTGGCAAAATGTATTTTGAAAAGAATATAATTTAAC